>CADBUA010000108.1 GCA_902797665.1 uncultured Lachnospiraceae bacterium
GGGCATGGCTTGTGGCACAGATCGGCAAAGTACAGCAGCTCAAGACCATCAATGCGGCGGTCGGTGAGCTGACCAATGCCACAGAAAGCCTACCTGTTTCCTCCGGCTTCTTTCCTGGCAGTTTCTTTCCTGGCAGTTTCAGACGCTGTCCTTCCGGAAGCGAGTGCCTCTTCCTTTTTTGTTTTCTCCATGCTAAAATCCTCTCAGTTCAAACATATTTAAACGAATCAGGATTCATCATTCATGAAAGAAGGAGGTATGACATGGAAAAACACTGGTGGCAGAGAAGCGTTGTGTACCAGATCTATCCGCGCTCCTTTCAGGACTCGGATGGAGACGGGGTCGGGGATCTTCCGGGCATTACCAGAAGGCTCCCCTATCTGAAGGAACTGGGCATCGATGTCATCTGGCTCTCCCCCATCTACCAGTCCCCCAATGATGACAACGGCTACGATATCAGCGATTACCGGAAAATCCAGCCTCAGTTCGGGACCATGGAAGACTTTGACCGCTGCCTGGAGGAAGCGCACAGACTGGGATTGAAGATCGTGATGGACCTGGTGGTCAATCATACCTCCGACGAGCACGCCTGGTTTGTGGAGGCCAGGAAGTCCAGGGACAACCCCTACCGGGACTTTTACATCTGGCGCGATCCCAAGGACGGCAGGGAACCCTCCAACTGGGGAAGCTGCTTTGGGGGATCGGCCTGGCTTTATGACGACAGGACCGGTCAGTATTTTCTTCATCTCTTCTCCAAAAAGCAGCCGGATCTGAACTGGGACAACCCCAAGGTACGGGATGAGGTTTTTGACATGATGCACTTCTGGCTGAAGAAGGGCATTGATGGCTTCCGGATGGATGTCATCTCTCTGATCTCCAAAGACCAGACCTTCCCGGATGGGCCGGCTGAATCCACCGGCTATACCAGCTTCAACATCGCGGCCAACGGAAAGCATGTCCATGAGTATCTGGAGGAGATGAACCGGAGGGTTTTGTCGAACTATGACATCATGACCGTGGGAGAGTGCTCCGGCGTCACCCTGGAGGAGGCGAAAAAGTACGCCAATCTGGAGGGGACCGAGCTGGACATGGCCTTCCAGTTTGAGCACATGAGCATCGATGACGATCCGGTAACCGGAAAGTTCACAGAGAAAAAGCTCTTCCTGCCGGATCTGAAAGAGGTGCTTTCGCGCTGGGAGACCGGCCTGGAGGGGATCGCCTGGAACAGCCTCTTCTGGGACAACCACGACCAGCCAAGAATTGTCTCCCGCTGGGGAAATGACTCGGAAGAATACCGGGCTCTGAGCGCAAAGATGCTGGCTACCTGCCTTCACATGATGAAGGGGACGCCCTATATCTACCAGGGAGAGGAACTGGGCATGACCAATTATCCCTGGGCAAGCGTCAGTGAGTTTAATGACATTGACTCCACCAACAACTACAAGGAGCTGGTGGAAAAGAAGATCATGACAGAGGAGGAGGCTTTCCGGGCTCTCAGGAGGCGGTCCCGGGACAATGCCAGAACCCCGGTTCAGTGGGATGACAGTAAAAACGCCGGGTTCTCCGAGGCAGATCCCTGGCTGCCGGTGAATCCCAACTATAAGGAGATCAACGCCAAAGCGGAGCTTTCAGATCCTGACTCGGTCTTCCATTACTACCAGAAACTGATCGCACTGAGAAAGGAGTCAGATCTCATTGTCTATGGGACCTATGAGCTGCTCCTGCCGGAGGACCCGGACCTCTACGTCTACACCCGGACACTGGGGGAGGAGAAGCTTCTCTGCATCTCAAACTTCTCAGATCATCTGCGCGATTTTGATCTGCCGGATTCTTTCCGGGAGGGGAAGGTCCTGATCGGCAATTATGGGGGATGGAAGGCAGGAGATCCCATCCGGCCTTATGAGGCGCTGGTCCTGAAGATCTGAGCAGTCTGTTTTCCGGCAATCTGACGAAAAATGGCGAAAATCTTCTTGCATATTACATAGACTGTGGATATAATGGTGGGGAATTTACAGGCTCTTTTGTTGGATTTTACAAAAGGGCGAGACGATTAAAAGGAGGATACCATGAACAAGAGAGTTTCCATGATTCTCACAGCAGGCATTCTGGCAGTCACGATGTCAGCGTCAGCCTTCGCGGCAGATGAGATCCGTCTGGTCAACAACAAGGTTGAGATCGATGCCGGCCTGAAGAGTCTGGCGGCAGCCTACGAGGCTGAGACAGGCGTCAAAGTCAACATCGAGTCCCTGGGCGGCGGTGTCGACACACAGGCAACCCTGAAGGGCTACTATCAGGCAGGAAACATGCCGGATGTCTTCGTCTTCGAGGGGGACAAGGACTATCCGACCTGGGAAGGTCTGTTGGCGGATCTGTCTGAAGAGGACTGGGTTGCTGACACGGATTCCGCTTTCTCAGTTGACGGCGTTGTCTACGGTTTCCCGAACACCACAGAAGCCATCGGCCTTGCCTACAATAAGGACATCCTGGACAAGGCAGGCGTAGATCCCGCTTCCATCACCTCCCCGGATGCCATGAAGGCAGCCTTCGAGACTATCGATGGGATGAAGGATGAGCTCGGCCTGACTGCAGTTGTCGGTTACTGCGCAGAAGCTTCCCAGCTCTACTGGTCCACCGGTCAGCATCTGTTCGGCACCTATCTGGATGAGGGTCTTGCCCGCGACGACACTACCTACATCGATCTGATGCAGGATGGTGGAAAGCTGGATGTCGACCGTCTGACCAACTGGGCACAGATGGTTGCGCTTTTCAATCAGTATTCTGATCCGGCTCTCCTGGTTTCCGGGACCTATGATCAGCAGATTCTGAACTTTGCGTCCGGCAAGTACGCATTTGTGACCCAGGGCTCCTGGATTGGCGCGACCATCACCTCCGATGACGCTGAGGCCTATGAGGCAGCTGGCAGCTTCGAGATCGGTATGGCTCCGTACGCATTCGAGGACGGACAGGATACGATCCTGACCAACACCCCGAACTGGTGGGGCGTCTTCAAGGATGGCCAGGTCGATGCGGCGAAGGCTTTCCTGTCCTGGTGCGCAAGCAACGACGGCGGACAGAAGATCCTGGTCGAGGAGTGCGGCTTTGTCTCTCCGTATAAGAGCAGCACGTACATCGCATCTGATCCGTTCGCACAGACCATCATCGATTACTCGAATGCTGGCAAGACTTCTGCCTGGCATTGGCTCAGCATGAAGGAAGGCATCGGCCAGAACGCGACCGGCGTTGTGTTCCAGGATTTCGCGGCTGGAAACATGGATACGGATACCTTCATCGAAGTCCTGCAGCAGGTGATTGCGAACTATTACGCAAACTGATCTGACGGGGCAATAAGCCCAGGTATCAAAAGAAACGCTGAGAGAGTCCTGCGCAAATAGGCGCAGGACTCTCTTTTTTTCTCTCTGACATTCTGCCAGTATTTTTGCCTATTGTTCTGGTAGCTTCTATACGCCATGACGAAAAACATATGCAAACATCCTTTTGGATTGACAGGAAAAAGGGCAGGTGATACAATTTCAAACAAGATATTTGGGCAAAGGTTGGTGATTCGGACGAAATCCTTCCGTGACTGCTTCCGGGATGGCGTCAGATTCACCGAAAAGGGAGACCAGTTTTGGATCTTCCACAAAATCACAAGGAGGTATTATGAACAGAAAGTTTTTCTCAACAGTTCTCTGCGGCGCCATGATCCTGTCTGTGACATCATTCGGAAGCATCGCTAAGGCTGACACCACATCGCTACGTCTTGTCAACGGCAAGATCGAGGTCGACGCGGCGCTGAAGGATCTGGCAGCGGCCTATGAAGAAGAGACGGGCGTCCGTGTGGAGATCGAGTCCATGGGCGGCGGCATCGACATTCAGGGAACTTTGAAGGGCTACTATCAGGCCGGAAATATGCCGGACATCTTTGTCAATGGCGGCGACACCGATTTCAAGAACTGGGAAGGCCTGCTGGCAGATCTGTCCGAAGAGGACTGGGTCGCTGACACGGATGCATCCTATGTGGACGCGGAAGGCAAGGTTCTGGGCTTCCCCTACACCACAGAAGCCATCGGTCTGGCTTATAACAAGGCCATCCTGGACGCGGCAGGGGTTGATCCCGCCTCCATCACAGGTCCGGATGCCCTTCAGGCGGCTTTTGAGACCCTGGACAGCAAGAAGGAAGAGCTTGGACTTACCGCAGTCATCGGTTACTGCGCAGAGGCTGTGAACCTTTACTGGTCCACCGGCAACCACCTCTTTGGCGTCTATGAGGATGGCGGTCTTGCCCGCGATGACTCCACCTACTTTGATCTGCTCTCTGACGGCGGCCAGCTCGACGAGGCCCGCTTCACGGATTACGCAAAGATGATTGCCCTCTTCAATCAGTACTCTGATCCGACCCTTCTGGTTTCCGGGACCTACGATCAGCAGATCCTGAACTTTGCGTCCGGCAAGTACGCGTTTGTCACCCAGGGCTCCTGGATTGGCGCAACCATGACTTCCGATGACGCCGAAGCCTATGAAGCAGCTGGCAGCTTCGAGGTTGGCATGGCTCCGTACGCGTTCGAAGACGGCATCGATACCATCCAGACCAACTCTCCGTCCTGGTGGGCAGTGTTTGATAATGACAACAAGGATGCCGCGAAAGCATTCCTTACATGGTGTGCAAGTGATGCCGGGCAGAAGATCCTGGTCGAAGATGCTGGCTTTATCAGCCCCTTCAAGTCCTGCACCTATACGGCTTCTGATCCGTTCGCAAAGACCATCAGCGATTATGTCTCCGCTGACAAGACTTCCGCATGGCATTGGCTTGGCAACAAGGAAGGCCTTGCTCAGAATGCGCTCGGCGTAGTCTATCAGGATTTCGCTAACGGGAACATGGATACCGATGGATTTGTCGCTGCAATGACGCAGGTTTGCAAGCAGTACTACGCAGGTTGACATTTGTGTGAACCCCGGGGGCGGCGGTGGATGCCGCCCCATTTTATACCGGTAACCATTCGAATTTGCCAGGTGTTTCACCGGTATATGCCCGCTCGCGGGTATATCTGTTTCTGACAGGTCGCTGCTTTTGGAAGCTCCGCAAAAGCCC
>CADBUA010000109.1 GCA_902797665.1 uncultured Lachnospiraceae bacterium
CTGCGCATTGAGACACGCTACCTGGACGCTGTGAACCCCACCCTGGACTTCAGCCTCTACGGAGAGACATTCGCTTCACCCATCATGACAGCCGCTCTTTCTCATCTGGATCACTTTATGTACCCCGGTGCGGCGGATGCCCTGGCGAAGGGGGCCAGGGATGCAGGCGCCGTCTTCTGGTACGGTATGGCAGAGGATTCGGAGATTGAGCGTCTGGCATCTTCAGGTGTCCGCATGATCGAAATCATCAAGCCCTACGCGGACAGGGATCTGATCTACAAGAAGATTGAGCATGCTGAAAAATGCGGCCTTCTCGCGGTCGGCATCGACATTGACCATCCCTTCGCTGAGGATGGCTCTCCCGACAGCGTGGATGGCTTTCTCATGTCCGCCATCAGTACGAGGGAGCTCATGGAGATCTGCAGACTTTCAAAGCTTCCGGTGATCGTCAAAGGTGTTCTCAGCAGGCAGGATGCGGAGCGGAGTCTGTCTGCGGGCGCGGGAGGACTGGTATTGTCCCACCACAACAACCGCATCGAGTACGCCCTTCCGCCGATGGCGATTCTGCCGGAGATCGCAGGCCTTGTAAACGGCGCTTTGCCCATCTTCATTGACGGCGAAATCAAGAGCGGCATGGATGCTTTCAAGGCGCTGGCGCTGGGCGCAAAGGCTGTCTGCATTGGGCGTCCCCTGATGACCGCAATCAAAAAGGATCCCGAAAATGGTGTGGCCGATTATCTTCGCGCGGCCAATGCCGAGCTCAGAAAGGCCATGGCCTATACGGGCTGCGCGGACCTTGGAAAGATGGATCCCAGCATCATCCACAGGGTCTGACCATTTTTTTACAGGAAGGCTGGGATTCCTGACTGGGTTCGCCGAGGAAAAATGCGTAGAAGCTGATGCAAATCAGATATACCCGTGATTATAGGGAATTATAAGGATCTATAAGGGCCTATAAGGAACTATTAGGATCTGTTAGATAAAGATGCGAGATTGAATATATTAACCTTGCATCTGGCAGATGCGAATGCTTTCGGGTATCACAGGCAGAGCGCCTGCCTGGGCGCTCTGCCAAAGCCTGCCTGCCTGTTTTCCTTGCAGGCAGGCTTTTTTATGGAGTCTCTGCCGGACGAGCGCGCCCGGCCTTTGTTTCTGAACTGTATGACCTCGCTCGGCGACAGGCGGCCAAAGCGGACTGGACAGTTCCCTGAATTCTGTCTGCACCTTTCAGACTCTCCTGCGCTTTGCTTCTGACTTGACAGGGCAGCTGAACTGGCATACCATCCATCATGAATTTTATAGTCAACGGCACGGTGCCTGCCTGGAGTGTTCCGGGGAGGTTAAAAGGGAAGCATGTGAGAATCATGCACGAACTCGTCACTGTGAGCGGGGAGCGTCTGATCATCCACTGGGTCTGCCCGGGAAGGAAATCAGGAGGAAGCGGAGAGAATCCGGCTTCGACGCGTTGACCCGTAAGCCAGGAAACCTGCCTGTCGGTATCATACAGGGAATCACATTCCCAGGTCACGAGTGAATTGGCCGTATGCTGAGATTTGGACAGCTGTGGCCGCCATGCACATTTTTATGTGGGGCGGCTTTTTGCGTGCCTTTTCTGACATACAGCATTCTCTCAGGAAAAGGAGGCAGAATCAGTATGAAATCCAAGCTAATGAGAAGAACAATGGCAGCAGTTCTGGCAGGATCGATGGTCTTTTTATGTGCGGGAACTGTCCTTTCGGCTGAGACAGAGACGGAAGTCACAAGCCAGGGAGACCAGGCCGCTGCGGATGCTGTCGCGGATCTGATCGACGCGATCTACGTGCAGGAGCGGACAGACGATGCAGATGAGCTCTGCAGGGCGGCAAAGGAAGCCTGGGACAATCTCACAGAGAATCAGAAGGCCCTGGTGGAAGGAGAGTTTGCAGATCCGGACTATTTCGGCCGGGATACCGGGGACGCCTCCAAAGATGATCCCTTAAATGCCGACGAGATCGGGGAGAAGGAGATTCTGGTGGTGAGTTTTGGAACCTCCTTCAATGAGAGCCGGGCAGAGGACATCGGCGGGATCGAAAAGGCCCTCCAGGCAGCTTATCCGGACTGGTCTGTCCGCCGTGCCTTCACTTCCCAGATCATCATCAACCATATCCAGGCAAGAGATGGCGAATTCATTGACAACGTGGATCAGGCCCTCTCCCGGGCAGTGGATAACGGGGTGAAAGAACTCCTGCTTCAGCCGACTCATCTGATGCACGGGGCGGAGTATGACGAGATGCTGGAGTGTCTCGAGTCCTGGAGCGATCAGTTTGAATCGGTTCAGATCGCGGAGCCGCTCCTGGGCGAGGTCGGAACGGATGAGAAGACCGTCAATTCGGACAAGGAGACCGTTGCCAGCGCTGTTGTAGAGGAAGCTGTGAAGGAGTCCGGGTTTGACAGCCTTGAGGCAGCCGCTGAGGAAAAGACTGCTTTTGTCTTCCTCGGGCACGGAACCAGTCATGCTGCGGCCGTCACCTACATGCAGATGCAGACACAGATGGATGAACTGGGCTTTGCAAATGTCTTCATCGGGACCGTGGAAGGAAAGCCGGAGACGACTGCGGTGGATGCGGTGATTGAGCGCGTCAAAGATGCCGGCTTCACGAAGGTCCTCCTGCGCCCGCTGATGGTTGTTGCAGGCGATCACGCCAACAATGACATGGCGGGAGACGAAGAGGATTCCTGGAAGAACATGTTCCTGGGAGCGGGTTTTGAGGAAGTTCTCTGCCAGATCGAGGGAATGGGCCGGATTCCTGCCATTGAAGAAGTCTATGTACAGCATACAGGAGCACTGATCGGGGAATGAATGAGGAGGATGGAAGACCTTCTATTGGCCTGGGAGATAGGGCTTGGGAGATGACTATGAATAAAAATGAAAGAAAGCGGACAAGCAGAAGAATGGGAAGAAGAGCAGCACTTCTGCTGTCATTCTGCCTGGTCGGGATATGTTCCGGGATCGCATCTGCAAACGAAAAGGTCTTATCTGAGACAGAATCTGAATTCCGGACGGAGCTTCTTCCCGACGGGATCTATTCAGCTGACTTTGACACCGACAGCTCGATGTTCAGCCTCAACGAGGCGAGTGAGGGAAAAGGTCTTCTGACTGTAAAGGATGGGGAGATGTCGATCCACATCAGCCTCAAGTCCAAAAAGATCCTGAATCTTTTCCCGGGTCTCGCTCAGGAGGCTGAGAAGGAAGGCGCCAGCCTTCTGGAGCCGACGACGGATACGGTGACATACAGCGACGGATACACAGAGGAAGTATTCGGCTTCGATCTGCCGGTTCCCGCGCTGAACACGGAGTTTGACCTGGCACTGATTGGGACCAGAGGCAAGTGGTATGACCACAAAGTATCCGTGAAAAATCCGGAGTTTTTGGAAGCTCTTTCGGAGACAGAAGGAGAGACGGAGCCTGAATCTGAAAAGGACAGGAACGAGAATGGCAGGGAGGCTATGGAGACTTTCCTGGCGGAAGTTATCCTTGAAGGCGGCAGCGGCAGGGCCTTTGTGGAAAGCCCCTGCAGGGTTACCCTGCTCAGCGGGAAAATGACGGCGGAGATTGTCTGGAGCAGCAATCATTATGACTACATGCTCATCGATGGAGAAAAGATCCTGCCTGAAAATGAGACCGATTCAGATGGAAATCTGGTCGGAAACTCGAGATTTCTCCTTCCGATCCCGGCGCTGGACGAGCCGCTTTCGGTGATCGCGGACACGACAGCCATGTCCGTCCCGCATGAGATTGCCTACACCCTGACCTTTCATAGGAAATGAGAAACATGCTGGAAGATACCCGCAAGCATCATCGTTTCATAATGGTCCAGTCCGCTTTGCGCACTTGCTGCGCAAAGCGTGATCATCCAGTTCAGAAGCAATGGCCGGGTGCCCTTTCGATGCGACGACAGGAGCCTGCGCCCGGCCTCGTACCTGGACAGGAGCCTGCGAGTGGACAGGTATTTTTCTCTAAAGCCGGGAACCATTCGGATTTTCCAGCTGCTTTTTGGGGATATACCCGCTCGCGCTCGATCTTTTTGACCCTTTTGATTTTTCTGATCTTTCCGGGCATCTCTGTCTTTGCCGATGAGGGGACAAAGGAGCTTCCGGAGATCGCATCCGGATTTTCCATCACCCGCTTTGACGATGGAAGATCGGAGATTACGGTGGAGGATGGCAGGACCTATCTGGTCCTGCCCGCGGATCTGCCCCTGCCGGAGGAAGATGAGGGAGATACGGAAGAAAAAATCGTGATCCGGCAGGCTCCTGAAAACATCTACCTGGCAAACTCCGCGGCGGGAAGCAGCTTTGACGCGCTGGACGAAGTGGGTCATGTCCATTTTTCCGGTATCCGCAGGGAGGACTGGACCATTGAGGCGATATCATCAGCCATGGAGGCTGGGGAGATTCTCTACGCAGGCAATTACAGCGCGCCGGATTATGAACTGCTCCTGAGCGCTGGCTGTGACCTGGCGGTCGAAAACATGATGATCCTCCATCAGCCGGAGGGGATTGAGAAGCTGACGGAACTGGGCATCCCGGTCTTCATCGATCATGCCAGCGCCGAGGCGGAGCCTTTGGGGAAGACAGAATGGATCAAGGTCTACGGGGTCCTCAGCGGAAAAGAGGAAGAGGCTGTGCGTCTCTTTGAGGAGCAGAAGGCTTTGGTGGACGCTTTGGCGGGCCTTCCCAACACGGAAAAGAAAGCCGCCAGTTTCTATGTGAACAGCCAGGGGCAGATCGTCTGCCCAAAGAGCGGATCCGCCTTCGCGAAGATGATCGAGATGGCGGGTGGGAGATATGTCTTCCCGGATCTGACCGATGACAGCAGCGGCCTTGTCTCCTCGATCAAGCTGGGGATGGAGAGCTTTTTCGCTGCCGCCAGGGATGCGGACCTGTTGATCTACGACAACAACATCGCCCCGATCTCCAGCATCGCGGATCTGATCGGAAAGAACGAACTGTTTTCTGCTTTCAGGGCAGTCCAGGAAGGAAATGTCTGGGTGCTCGGAAAGGCCGTGTATCAGAATCCCGACAAGATCGGTTCGATCGTCAGGGACCTTCATGTCTGTCTGACAGGGGAGGGCAGCACGGTTTACCTGGAGAGACTTTCATGAATAGAGGAGCAAAGGAGGAGGCCGCAATGCGGCCTCCGGTTCGTATATCGAAGGAGGAGAGACGGATTCGGGCAAGGTCTGTGCTGGTTCTTACCCTCCTTTTGGCACTGGTCTTTGGCGCCTTTCTTTTCTCCATCTGCCTGGGGTCGGTGAAGATCCCCATCGGGGAGGTATTCTCCGCCTTTTTTTATGGGGGAGGGCATGCAGGGGAAGAATCGGAGACCCTGGTCCGGATCGTGATGGATATCCGGGCGCCCAGGGCTCTTCTGGCTTTTTTTTCCGGTGGGGCGCTGGCCCTGTCCGGCTATCTCCTCCAGACCTTTTTCCGGAATCCGATTGCCGGTCCCTACGTACTCGGGATCTCTTCCGGCGCGAAGCTGGCGGTGTCTCTTGCCCTGATCATTTCCATCCGGAGATCTGGCTCCATCTCATCTTTTGTTCTGATTCTCGCAGCCTTCTCTGGCGCCCTCTTTTCGACCTTTCTGATCCTTCTTTTTTCCCTCCGGATCCGCAGCATGGCAGTCCTTCTGGTGGCGGGAATCATGGTGGGCTATATCGCCAGCGCGGGGACAGACCTTTTATTCTCCTTTTCGGATGACGCCCAGATACTGAACCTGCATGGCTGGTCTCAGGGCAGCTTCTCCGGGGCACGGATGGGATCGACGCTTGAAGCTGGAGCTTTCATTCTGATTCTGCTTCTTCTGGTCTTCCTCCTGTCAAAACCCATCGGGGCTTACCAGAACGGGGAAGTCTACGCGAAATCCATGGGGATTCCGGTCAGAAGCCTGCAGCTTTCCATCATTGTCCTCTCAAGCCTTCTCTCTGGGTCAGTCACGGCGATCGCCGGCCCGGTCTCCTTTGTCGGGATCGCTGTGCCCTTTCTGGTGCGGAAAATGCTGCGAGATCACCGGCCCATCATCATGATTCCGGCCCTGTTTCTGGCCGGAGGACTTTTCACGGAACTGTCGGATCTCTTAAGCCGGATGCTGATCTCTCCGGCAGAGCTGTCTCTCTCCTCCGTGACCTCCCTGATCGGCGCGCCGATCGTTCTGGTAATGATGCTGGAGAGAAGAAGGAGTGCGCCATGAATCAAATGGATCGTGCGGCATGCCCGGAGTTTGCGAAGGCGGAAGCGTTGGATGCGGGATACCGGGGCAGGGCGGTTCTGGAGGGACTGTCCTTCTCCCTGAAGAAGGGAGAGCTGATCTCCCTCATTGGCCCCAACGGATCTGGCAAGAGCACCCTTCTTCTGACCTTCGCCCGGCAGCTCCTGCCGGTGGGCGGCCTGGTCTTTCTGGAGGGGAAAGAACTTCATCAGATTCCGGGGCGGGAACTTGCGAAAACAACAGCTGTTCTCTTTACGGAGCGTCTCCACAGAGAAGATGAGCGGGTGGAGTCTGTGGTTTCCGCCGGACGCTATCCCTATACCGGCTGGTTTGGCCTTCTCAGGGAAACCGACCGGGACGCCATCAGAGCCGCCATGGAACTGACAGACATCCTGGAGCTCGGGGACAGGAACTTCAATGAGCTCTCTGACGGGCAGAAGCAGAGGGTGCTGCTGGCCCGGGCCCTGACGCAGAAACCGCGTTTTCTGATCCTGGATGAGCCGACCAGCTTTCTGGATCTGAAATATCAGCTGGAACTGATGCAGGTCCTTCGCAGGCTGTCCCGCGAGGAGGGGATCAGCATCCTCCTGTCCCTCCATGAGATCTCCCTGGCTGCACGCTTTTCAGACCGGGTTCTGATGCTGAAAAAGGGGAAGGCATTCCGGATGGGGCCCCCGGAGGAGGTCATGCACAGAAAAGCTTTGGCAGAGCTGTTTGACCTGGACGAGGCGCTCCTTCGGACCTTTCTCTCTCCGGGCCTTCAGGAAGAGACGGAGGCAAAAGGAAGGCCAGAGGCAGATCGGGAAGCCCAGGATGGGGCTTCTGGACACTTTGCCAATTCACAGTATTTCTCGCAGACATCAGTCAAAAAGCCTGGGGAGAACTACGCAAGATCTTCCAGAAAAGGAATGCGCAAGGGCTTTACAAGCGGGACCTCCGCTGCCCTGGCCGCCCAGGGCGCCGCGCATTACCTTCTGAGCGGGGAATTGCTGGAAACCCTCTCTGTCATGACGCCCGCGGGCATCCGGATCAGCCTGACGCCTGAGTCTCTTTCCCTGTCAAAGGACAAAAGGAGGGCGGCGTGCACCGTCAGGAAGGATGCCGGAGATGACCCGGACCGGACCAATCAGATCCTGATTACGGCGGAAGTGGAGATTCTGGAGAGGGGAGGGGATTCTGGCGTGACGGTAAAGATCGATGGCGGAGAGGGGGTCGGACGGGTGACAAAACCTGGACTCGATCAGCCCGTGGGCAGCGCCGCCATCAACTCCACCCCCCGCCGGCAAATCCAGCATGAAGTCCTCCGGGAGGCGGAGAGGGCGGGGTTTCAGGGGGTTCTCAGGGTTTTGATCTCTGCGGAAAACGGACGGGAGATTGCTGCCCACACCATGAATCCCATCCTTGGCATCGAGGGCGGAATCTCCATCCTTGGTACTTCCGGGATCGTGGAGCCCATGTCTGAAAAGGCCCTGATTGACAGCATCGAAGTCCAGCTGAAGATGCTGCGGGCGGAGGGATATGAGCGTGTGATTCTGACCCCCGGGAACATCGGGAGGGACTTTCTCAGGGCGCATCTCTCCGGAGAGAGCCTGGAGATAAGAGAGATGAGACAGGAAGAAATGGAAGAGATGGACGTTTCCGTGCCCATCGTCTCCATCTCAAACTTTATCGGGGATGCCCTGGATCTCTCGAGGGATCTCGGCTTTCAGGAGGTCCTGCTGGTTGGGCATGCCGGAAAGCTGGTGAAGCTTGCGGGCGGCGTCATGAACACCCACTCCCGCTGCGCGGACGGCCGGCAGGAATTCATCACCGCGCACGCGGCGCTCCTGGGGGCAGATCGGAACTGTCTGATGGGCCTGATGCGGGCTGTCACGGTGGATGCCTGCCTGGATCTCTTAGAGGAGGCGGGGATTCTGAGAGAGGTGGAGGTATCCCTCACGCGGGCAGTGCAGGAGCACCTCACGCGGAGAGCGGAGGGCGCCATTTCTGTGGGAGCTGTTCTCTTTACCAGCGCGCACGGGATCTTCGGGATTACGGAGGAGGCAGAAAAAATGCTGCCTCATTTTGGCTTTTCAGGAGCAGGAGGGGCAGAGGGATGGTCTATTTCGTCGGAGCGGGTCCGGGAGACCCGGAACTTATCACAGTGAAGGGTAAAGCGCTGCTGGATATGGCGGACACGGTGATCTATGCCGGATCTCTGGTGAATCCGGAGCTTTTATCTTATACGAAGCCTTCTGTCAGGATTTATGACAGTGCCAGAATGACGTTGGAAGAGGTCCTGGAAAAAATCCGGGAGGAGGAGGAGCGGGGCGGTGTTTCGGTCCGCCTTCACACCGGGGATCCCTCCCTCTATGGGGCAATTGATGAGCAGATGCGGGAACTGGAGAAGCTGGGCATCCCTTATACGCTCGTGCCGGGGGTTTCGAGCTTCAGTGCCGCGGCAGCGGCGCTGAAGCTGGAGTACACACCGGCCGCTGTCAGCCAGACGCTGATTCTGAGCCGGGTGGAGGGAAGAACGCTCGTGCCGGAGCGGGAGAAGCTCGCCGCCCTGGCAGAACATCATGCCTCCATGGTGCTTTTTCTCTCCGCGGGGATGACAGCGAAAGTCAAAGAGCAGCTGCTTCTGGGAGGGCTCAGCGGGGATACCCCCGCGGCCATCGTCTACAAAGCATCCTGGCCCGATGAACAGAAGGTCCTCTGCACCGTAGAAACCCTGGATCTGGCAGCGGAAATCCATGGAATCCACAAAACTGCCCTGCTTCTCATCGGGGACTTTCTCAAAGGAGGGAAGGAGAAGAGCCGCCTGTATGCGTCGGACTTTTCCACTGGCTACCGGGAGGGGACTGACCGGAGCGGGATCTCGGTCTGTGCCTTCACAGACAGAGGGGAGGAGACGGCCCTTGCTCTCTCCAGGGCCCTTTGCGCGTCCTATACAAGAATCCGGGGAAATCTCGGGGAATGGACAGAGAAGCATTTCAGAGAGAGACGCGCCCTGCTTTTCGTTGGCGCCGCGGGCATCGCTGTTCGGGCCATCGCACCCTTTGTGCGATCGAAGACCCTGGATCCGGCGGTTCTATGCATGGACGAGGAGGGGCAGTTTGTCCTGCCGATCCTTTCAGGACATCTTGGAGGTGCCAATGAGCTGGCCAGAAAGATCGCTTCCCTGACCGGAGCATCTGCCGTCATCACGACAGCCAGCGATCGGAGGGGGATTTTTTCCTGCGACAGCTGGGCAAAAAAGCAAAATCTTCATCTGCTGAACCCGGAAAAGATTGTGGACCTGCAGAGTGCCCTCCTGAGAGGGGAAACCATATGGGTCGCCTGCCCCTTTGAGATTCGGGGGAACGTACCTAAGGGCCTTCGCCTTACCCGGAGCGGCGATGACCCGAAGGGTGAGCGCTGCGGGGGATTTGGGATGGTCATCGACATCTATCAAAGCGCCTGCCGGGACATGGCGCTCCACCTGGTGCCGCAGATCGTGACCCTTGGAATCGGCTGTCGGAAAGGGACAGAGCCGGAGGCCATCGAGAAGGCCTTTCAGTCTTTCCTGGAGGAGACCGGGATCCGGGAGGAATCGATCTTCAGGATCGCGACCATCGATCTGAAGAAGGAGGAGGAAGGCCTGCTTCGCTTTGCCCGGCGGCATCATCTCCCGCTGGCCTTTTTCTCTGCGTCGGATCTTGAGGCTGTCCCGGGCAGCTTTGAGGAGTCGGCTTTTGTCCGTGAGGTCACCGGAGCTGGCAATGTCTGCGAGCGGGCGGCCGCGGCAGGATCCGGCGGGGCGCTCATCATCCGGAAGCATCGCTACGAGGGCGTAACCATGGCGGCTTCCTGCGCGCTTCCGAATCTGTCCTGGCCTGACCTGGGGGAGGGACAGGAGGAAGAGAGAGACCCGCGAGACTGAGAACCTGCGAAAGAACTGGCTTGATATGGCAGATACCGCTCTGGCATCTGGCAAATCCGAATGCTTTCCGCCAAAAGAGGGAGGAAAAAGGTATGGGAAGGCTTCTGTATGTGGTCGGGATCGGCCCGGGAAAACGGGACATGATGACGAGGGAGGCAGTGGAAGCGCTGGAAAAGTCAGAGCTGATCTGCGGCTACAGCTTCTATGTGGATCTTTTAAGGGAGGCATTCAGCGGAGATATGGCCTTTTCCGGGAAAGAGTATTTCACATCGCCCATGACCGGAGAGATTCTGCGCTGCCGCTATGCGCTGGAGAAAGCATCTGAAGGAATCACGACAGCCCTGATCTCCTCCGGGGATCCCGGGGTTTATGGGATGGCCTCCCTGGTTCTGGAGCTTCTTCGGGAGTATCCGGCGATTGAAGTGAAGCTGATCCCAGGGATCTCCGCATCTCAGTCAGGAGGCGCGCTTTTGGGTGCCCCACTGGGGCATGATTATGCGGTGATTTCCCTGTCGGACCGGCTGACAGCCTGGAGTCAGATCGAACGGAGGCTACGGGCAGCGGCAGAGGGGGACTTTGCCCTGGTACTCTACAATCCGGCCTCCAAGGGACGGCCGGATGCCCTGAAAAGGGCTGCGGAGCTTCTGCTCTCTCAGGGGGCAGACCCGGACACGCCCTGCGGGCTTGTCCGGAACATCGGCCGGGAAGGGCAGACAGTCAGACTCCTGAGCCTCCGGGACCTTCCCGGAGCGGAATGCGATATGAAGACGACGGTATTTGTGGGATCCTCCAGGAGCAGGATAGAAGGAGGATGGATGATCACCCCCAGAGGATATGAAGAGAAGGCTGGGGGAAAAGAAGCTGGGAAGATGGGAAGACAGCAGGATGGGAAGACTGGAAGACAGAAAGACAGTACAAAGAGCAAAAAGCAAGAATAAAAGTACAAGAGTATAAAAGCATAAGAGTATAAAATAATAAAAACATATAAACAATAGACTATATATAGTCAATAGAGAATATCGATAATAGAGAATATAAAAAATACAGGCAGAGAAGAAGAATAGGAAGAATAGGAAGATATGAAGATCCTGATCTTTTCGGGGACAAGTGAGGGAAGGGAGCTTTCTTTGTCCCTTGCCGGAAAACATGAGCTGACAGTCTCTGTTGCCACGGAGATAGGCCTGTCAGCCCAGGGAGACCGGCCGGGCATCGTTGTTTTGTGCGGAAGAAAGACCGAAGAGGAGATGACGGAGATGCTCAGGGGGCAGGATCTCTGCATCTCGGCCGTTCACCCTTACGCGGTGGAGGCTGTGAGAAACATTGAATCCGCCTGCCGAAGGACAAAAACGCCGATCCTGAGGCTTCTGAGGGAGAAAAGCCCCCTGCCGGAGGGGGCGATCGTTGTCGGGAGCGCCAGAGAGGCAGCTGGATATCTGGCCGGAAGAGGGGGCAATATCCTGCTTACCTGCGGGGTGAAGGAGCTCTCCGCCTTTGAGGGGATCGATCCCAGGCGGCTCTTCCCAAGAATCCTGCCACATCCATCCTCGATTTTTGCATCATCCAGCATGGGGATTCCGCCGGAGAACATCATCGCCATGCAGGGTCCCTTTTCGGCAGAATTCAATGAATTGCTGATCCGGGAGAAAAAAATCCGCTATCTGCTGACCAAGGACAGTGGAAAGGCCGGCGGCTTTCCCCAGAAGGTGGAAGCTGTCCGGAGATGCGGCATCAGCATGATCCTCATAGGAAGACCTGAGGGGGACAGCGGTCTCTCATTCGGTGAGATTCTGAGAGAGGTGGAGCGCCTGGAGAAGGCGTCAGAAGACATTCCCGGGAGGGAAGAGAAGAAGGGAAAGAGAGAGGAAGACAGGAAGGAAAACAGCAAAGAAAACAGAAAAGAAAACAGAAAAGAAAACAGAGAAGCCTGGCCAGTGTCCCTGATCGGGATGGGCGGCGGCTCTGCGTCTTTTCTGTCTGAAAAGGCCCTTGATCTGATCCGCTCATCCAGCCGAATCATCGGCTCCAGGCGGCTTCTGAGGTGCATACCAGGGGATCTGTACGATGGCGAGAGGCTGGAACGGATAAAGACGGAGGAGATTCTGCCAGAGATAGAGGAACGCAGAGGGCCGGTTACGGTTCTCTTTTCAGGTGATACGGGATTTTACTCCGGAGCCACAGGCCTCATGCGCGCCCTTCAGGATGCGGGAATCCCCTTTCAGCTGATCCCCGGCCTGTCCAGCTTTTCCATGCTGGGGGCGGCCCTTTCCCGGAGCTATGAGGACTGGGAGCTGGTCTCCCTTCACGGGACACTGACCGAGCTGGAACTGGAAAAGCGGATTCTCTCTGCTGTGATGACCGGAAAGGCGGCTTTTTTCCTTCTGGGTGGAAAAGTCACGCCGGAGCGTGTCATGGAGATTCTCCAGGGCGCCGGGCTTTCCCCCCGCGTCAGCATTGGAGAGAACCTGGGCAGTCCAGAGCAGAGAGTGACCGTCATGTCCCCAGGAGATCGGAAGTGGGAGACAGCTTCTGTTTCTGCGTCTGCGTCGCTGGCAGTTCTTCTCACAGATCCCCTTCCCGTGAAAGCGCAAAGGCCTTCGGGTTTTTCGGATGGGGAATTCCTCCGGGGAAAGGTCCCCATGACCAGGCAGTTTGTCCGGGCCGCTGTCCTGTCTGTTCTCGGGATCGAAAAGGGAGACATTGTCTGGGACATCGGAGCCGGGACCGGGAGCGTCAGCGTGGAGGCATCACTCCAGAACCGATCGGGCCTGGTCTACGCAGTGGAGAAGGAGGAGGCGGCGGTGGAACTGATCCGGAAGAACCGGGAGAAGTTCTGCTGCTGGAATCTCAAAGTGATGCTGGGGCAGGCGCCAGAGTGCCTGGATCATCTCCCCGCTCCTGATAAGGTCTTTATCGGCGGGAGCCATGGAGCGCTGGAGAAGATCGTAGAAGCAGTTCTCTCAAGAAAGCGGGAGGCAAGGATTGTTCTCAGCGCCATCACAGCTGAGACCTTCACAAAGGCAGTCAGAGTCCTGGAGGAATGGGGCCTGGAGACCGAGATCAGTCAGATCTCCGTGGCCAGGTCCAGACAGCTGGGCGCCTACCATATGATGGAGGCCGAAAACCCGGTCTGGCTGATCGTGGGCAACCCCCGCGAACCTGGGAAGCTGCAGATAAATGCCGCGGGCGGGAATCGCCCAGGGGGAGCTTTGGCAGGTCCTGTAGATTCAGGCGCTTCCGGGACTCCGATCAGTGGGAGGGATTGAGCCATGTTTCTTCAGGGAATGATTGCGGCGCCATTTTCAGGATCCGGCAAGACTGTGCTGACCCTGACACTCCTGAATCTGCTCCAGCGGCGGGGGATTCAGGCGACAGCATTCAAGACCGGGCCGGACTATATCGACCCCATGTTTCACCGCCATGTTCCGGGCGTTGAATCCCACAACCTGGACCTCTACCTGTCAGATGAGGATACGGTCAGAAGACTCTGGCGGCGCTATGGAAAAGGAAAGGACGCCGCCCTGGTCGAGGGGGCCATGGGCTTTTATGATGGGATTGGAGGGACGGATGAGGCCAGCAGCTATCAGATCGCGAAAGCTCTGAACCTCCCGGTTTTTCTTGTGCTCAGCCCCAAAGGAGGATGCACCCTGGCTGCTCTGCTGAAGGGCATGCAGACCTTCAGGGAAGGAAGCAGGATCCGGGGGATTTTCCTGAATGAGGTGAGGAGAGAAAGGGTCGAGGGGCTCAGGGCACTATTTCTCCGGGAAAGCGGACTCCCGGTCCTCGGGTATCTGCCGCGCCTTCGGGAAGCGGACATTCCCTCCCGCCATCTCGGCCTTCTGACAGCAGGAGAGATCCCCGATCTCGAAGGGCGGATCAGCAGACTGACGGATCTTGCGGAGCAGACCTTCGACCTGGACCGGATTCTCAGAGAGATGAAGACAGATGGGGAAGCAGATGAAGAAGTGGAGGAAGCCCCTGAGCCTGAAGCGGCTGGACAGTTACAGATCGCCGTCGCCTCCGACGAGGCTTTCTGCTTTCTCTATCCCGAGAGCCTGGATCTTCTTCGGAGTCTGGGAGCGGAAATCTGTCTGTTCAGTCCGATCCGGGATCCGGAGCTTCCCCTGGATTCGGATGCCCTGATCCTTCCGGGAGGCTACCCGGAACTTTATGCGGAAGCGCTCAGTGAGAATAAAAGCATGCGTGCGTCCATTGCCCGGGCCGGGATGGGCGGCATGCCAATCATCGCGGAGTGCGGCGGATATCTTTACCTCCAGAAGGCCCTGATGGAGGAGGGAAAGCGCTATCCCATGGCAGGGCTCCTCCCCGGAGAAGCGGTGAAAGCATCAGGATTGGTGCGCTTTGGATACGCGGAGATGACCGCTTTATCGGACAGTCTTCTGTTCCGGACAGGGGAGAAGATCCGCGTGCATTCCTTCCATCACTTTGACCTGGAGGAAGAAAAGCGCGGCAGCGCTTTCTCTTTTCAAAAGGCGGACAAAAGCGCCGCCTGGGTGGAAGGCGTATCTTCCGGCAGCCTCTACGCCGCCTTTCCCCATCTCTATCTGCCCGGATGTCCCGAAGTGGCGGAACGCTTTCTCTCCCAGGCAAAGGCTTTTCAGCTGAAAAAGGGAAAACTGTCCAGTCCGCTTTGGCCGCTTGCCGCCGGGCGAGGGAATACCGCTCAAAAGGAAAGGCCGGGCGCAGATTTCATTCGCAATCGGAGCGCCTGTGCAAAGCTTCCCTGAAACTGTGCGGGGCTTTTCTCAGATGAGGACGTCTGCCTGAAGCGGATGAAGCGTGTGAACGATGAAAGGGAGAGATTGTTATGAAGGGAATCGTAACGGATCCGTCCGGGATCGAGAGAAGGAGCATGGAGATCATCGGGCAGGAGCTGAAGGAGAGGGGCTTTTCCTTTGAGCCCTCAGAGGAGGCGGTTTTGAAGCGGATCATCCACGCCAGCGCCGACTTTGACTATGCCGAAAACCTGGTCTTTCTGGGGGATCCGGTCAAGGCCGGGATCTCCGCCTTCAGAGCACGACGCTCTGTCGTGACCGACACAAACATGGCAAAGGCCGGGATCAGTAAAGCGGCTCTTCAAAAGCTTGGGGGAGATTCCTTCTGCTACATGTCAGACCCGGAGGTTTTACTGGAGGCAGGGAGGAGAAACACAACGCGGGCGGAGATCTCCATGCGGAAAGCGTGCAGGGAGCATCCGGGAGGCGTGTTTGCGGTCGGCAATGCCCCGACAGCCCTCTTTGCCCTGGCTGATCTCTGCGAGGAGGGCTTCCGGCCATCCCTCCTGATTGGCATGCCGGTTGGGTTTGTGAACGTCAGAGAGAGCAAGGAGCGGGCCCTTGAAGTCTGCAGAAAGATGCAGCTGCCAGCCATCCTGGCGATGGGGAGAAAAGGCGGAAGCTCCGTGACAGCGGCCTGCGTGAACGCCCTGCTGTATTTGGCGGCGGGGATGGCGGATCCGGAAAAGCGGAGCTGAGGGATCTCTCACACAGGCAAAGGAAGCATTGTTTTTTCCTGTCCAGTCGGTAACACCTGTACAGGCACAGGTACAGGCACAGGCATGAGGACGGCTGCAGGCTCCAGGCAGAGAGCATGCTGGTGCGTGTTCTATGGAAAACATCTTCTGTCTGGCCGCTTCTTGAGATTTGGATGTCTGCATTGTAAGATGAGGACGCAGCGTTTTTTATTTGATCATTTGAATATTTAAGAGGTGCTATATATGAAAAAGGTTGCATCACTCATTTTGCCTGCTGCGCTTGCAGTCACACTCTGGATATTCCCGGCCTTTGTTCTGGCGGGGGAGACAGAGTCGGAGGAGAGCAATAAGACCCTGGCCCTGGGCGAGGCCTTTCCGGATTTTACGGCTGTGACGACGGAGGGGACCTTTACGCTTTCGGAAGAACTGAAAGATCACGAGGCGGTCCTGTTGATCTTCTGGGCCAGCTGGTGCCCGCCCTGCTATGACGAGTTTCCCTACATCCAGAAGATGTCGGAGGAACTGGAAGATCAGGTCCGGGTCATCGCTCTCTCCATTGAAAAAGAAGACAGCATGGAGCTGATCGAGGACTATGGACAGGAACTCGGTCTGACTTTCCCCCTGGGGAGGGATGAGGACAATCTCTATGCTTACACGCCCCTTGAGGGCTACCCGACACCTGTCCTGATCGACCGCTTTGGGAAGGTATGCTACATGACAGCAGGCAGTCTGCCATCAGAGGAGGCTGCCTTCAACCTGGTGAACGCGGTGCTCGGCGATGACTATGAAACGACCAGGACTTTCAAGGATCTTCCGGGGGCACAGACAGATCTGGCATATGCCTCCGAAGAGGACCTGACCCTGGCTTTGACCGGCGGAGAGGGAGATCTCCGTTTTCAGAATGATCTCTATGGCTATGACTGGCCCTGGCTTCCGGAGACGGTGGACGGCCGCAGGGCTGCCAAAGCCACCAACACGGATCATCCGACCAGCCAGGCCCTGGCCGAAACAAGCATAAGGGCTTTGGAAGGGGATGTCCTCACCTTTGATTTCAAGCTCAGTGCCGAGCCTATGGACTTTCTGGAAGTAGAGCTGGATGGCAGCATCGTGAAGTCCTATGCCGGGGTCCGGGACTGGACATCCGCTGTCATTCCGCTTGAGGCGGGAGAGCATGAGATTCGGCTGATCTTCCGGAGAAATATGGATCTTGAGCTGCACGCGGTGGAGGAGGAAAGTGCCTGGATCTCGAACGCGCGCCTGCTTTCAGGAGAGGAGGCAGCGGCGCTCATCTCCGCCCTTCCCTCCTGCCCAGTCTCAGAGGAGACGGGGATCAGGGTCCTGAATGGGGAGGCCGGCAGACTGGAGATTCTCTATGAGGAGCCGGAGAGCGGAGAAAGCATGGATATCCTTGACGCCTATGGCCTTCCGTTTATGATTCTGAATGGAAGCTCCAGCCCCATCGAAATCTCCCTTGACGGGAGCATTGATCCGGACGCGGAGGTGCTGCTCTGTGTGGATGAGGAGGGAAGCAGGGCCTATGCTGCTCTCTCAGAGCTTTTGAATGCGGAGGGAACCGCTTTTGAGACGGATCTGCTGATCCAGGACGGAGAAGCGATGATCCATGCCATCCTGATCGGGCCGGATTTCCTGACAGACTCCATGTATTATGAGTATGGCTTTTCGCCCAGCTTAGAAGAGGCTCAGGAGTTCCTTCAGAGAGAATTCCTGGATCCGATGGGCTTTGGCGCAGACGATGTCCGCTTTGTCGTGGAAGGCGGGAAGCCGGAGAAAGAGACAGAGTTCTTGAGCATGGAGACGGAGACTGAGGAAGAGACAGAGCTCTCGAGCATGGAGACGGAGGCAGACTACCGGATCTCTGTCATCGATCAGGATGGGAATCCTGTCAGCGGCGCGATCGTCAATATCTGTACCGATACGACCTGCACGACGGGCAAGAGCGATGAGAAGGGGCTGATTCTTTTCACAGGGGAGAAGCAGAGCTATCACCTGCAGCTCCTGAAAGCGCCGGATGGCTACAGCTTTGACTCTCCCGCGGATCTTTACACGGAAGATCAGACGGATTTCACCATCTCCGTGAGCAAAGACTGACAGGCGGATTGTGCCTGGAACGCCGGGGGTATGACTGCCCGTGGAGGAGGCAGATTCTCACGCAGCTGGGAAAACCTGCCTCCATGCCGGAAGCGCCCCGGAGCTATGATGCCTGGGCGCTTTTTAAATGTTTTGCTTTGCCTTACTTTTGAAACACACCTGGCTTCTCTGAGCACTTTTGCAGAAAGCGGGTTCTTATACCCGCGGGCGCGGGAAGGCATATTCCGGTGAAATACCTGGCAGATCTGAATGGTTCCCGGTATAAAGGTATGTGAAAACACTGTCAATACAGGCGGAAGCTTTGAAGCTGTCGTGCAGAATAGCGGCTTTATGCCGGGAGTCTTTATAGACTCAGGGTCATTCTCCAGAAAGCAGTATCCGGGGATCGGACAGCAGAAGGGAGAGCAGATCCATAGAATAAAAAGAAATCTCAAAACAGATCGAAATAAATCAAATAATCAAATAGAGTGAGAAGAAAGTTCTTGTCTGCACGCAATTGGTATTCCTGCCTTTTCCGATCACAAGATTTTTTGCATTATCCGGGCTTACGCCTTATACTGATTCAGAAGAGAAAGAATTTTGTAAGCTGTCCAGTCCGCTTTGCCCGCTGTTTGCCGAGCGAGGTCATGCAGCTTAAAAGCAAAGGCAGGCCACTTTCAATGCGGGCGCAGGAGCCATTCATCAGTCATTAATGTGCCATCCAGAAGTCATTAATAAGCCATCAGAGCAGAAAAGAGACAGGAAGAAAGCAAGGGGAATTGGAACTCCGGAGGGGGCGTAATGAAGAAGCATTTCAGAATCGGATCCATGAAGGCCCAGGTTACGCTTGTCTATGCGATGGGGATCCTGGTGATGACCTTTCTGATTCTTGCGATCTGCAGAGGATCCATGAATGAATTGCTCACGGTTTCAGCCTCGAGGGAACTGAATCTGATCGCAGATAACTTTGCGGATCAGGTCAATATGACCTTTGCAGGAATTGAGGACACGGTGAACAGTGTCTCCCTGGTGATCCCTACACAGGTGGATCAGGTTCAGGATCTCTATGATAATGAGAATCGAAAAAACCTCCTGAACACGGTGGAGTGGATCTTTGCTGCCCTGGGGAATGCGAACCCGCGTGTTCGCACCCTGTACTTCCGCTTTTCCATGGAGATCACAAAGGGAGAAGAAGAAGGCTTCTTCTACACTTCGGAGCGGGGAGAAAAACTGAAAAAGACAGAGCTCACGCAGATTCAGGATTTCGATGTCCCGGAAAGTGAGGAGGACATCGACATGGAGCACGTGGGCTGGTATTACCTGCCGATGTTCCGAAAGACGCCGATGTGGATGGAACCCTACTACAACATGAACATCGATCTCTACATGATCTCCTTTGTGGTTCCGATTTTCATCGAAGATACTTTTATCGGGATCGCGGGCATGGACGTGGACTTTCAAAAGCTGCTTGAGGAAGCGCAGAACTTCAAGGTGCTCAAAAGCGGCTATGCCTACCTCAAGTCAGCCGATGGCATGATTCACTATCATCCGGAGGATTCCCCGCTGGAGGAGGACCATCACGGGGACAAAGAGATCGGGATTGAGATTCCGGCCGCGCTGACAGAGGCGGAGGACTCCGGGGAGAAGATCATCCGCTATGAATATGCGGGGCGGGATCGCGTGATGGCCTTCACGACGCTTCGAAATGGGATGAAACTGGTGGTCTGCGATGACTACCAGGAACTCTTTGAGGAGAGAGACAACCTGATCCACCGTATTCTGAGGGTGGTGCTGATCTCAGCAGTCATTCTGACTCTGGTGGGTTATATCTTCATGAAGCGCCTTACCGCTCCTTTGGAGAAACTGACAGAAGCGGCTCATGAGATCGAGAAAGGCAACTATGATCCGGAGCTGCCGCAGAGTTCCAGCATCGAGCTGGACGCCCTCACCAACGCGCTGAAATATATGGCCATCGGGATTGACCAGCAGGATATGGCCATGAAGAACCTGGCTTTTGTGGATTCTCTGACCAGTGTGAAGAACAAGACGGCTTATGACGCCTCTGTCAGAAGTCTGGATGCGCAGATCCAGACGGGTAAGGCTCAGTTCACCGTGGTCATGTCTGATCTGAACTACCTGAAGCGTATCAATGATTCTCTGGGCCACAGGGCCGGGGACAACGCGATCCGGTCGGCAGCCGGCATTCTCTGCAGAACTTTCCCCCTCAGCACGGTCTTCCGTATCGGCGGGGATGAGTTTGTAGTCATTCTGACCGGGGTGGAGTATGAGCGCAGGGAAGAACTGCTCGCAGAGCTCAGACGGAAGCAGAAGGTGCAGGAAGACACTTTCGAAAACATCCTGGAACGGGTTTCTCTCTCCACCGGCTGGGCAGACTTTGACCCTGCGCGTGACAGATCCTACAAGAGCGTCTTTGAGCGCGCTGACCGTGCCATGTACGAGGAGAAACACAGAATCCACGAGGAGGATGGCATGACAGACAGGAAAGGGCTCTGACAGATGAAAGAGATTGGAACAAGATCATCTGCATGCATCTGTATGGCTCCAGACTGCTGGATGCTTCTGCATATGTAAATTTATAGTAACTGCCCAGTCTGCTTTGGCCGCTTGTCTCCGAGCGAGGTCAACAGCCCAAAAGCAAAGGCCGGGCGCAGATTGAATGCGACGACAGGAGCCTTCGGCTCCTGTCTTTATTTGCGGCTTTTTCTGTAGAGGGAAGGGGTGAGCTGGTAGAGCTCACGGAAAGAGCGGGCAAAGTAACTGTGGTCGTTAAAGCCGCAGATCTGGGCAATCTCCGCCGAGCTACGGCGGGTGGTTTCCAGGAGGTATGCGGCTTGCTGCAGGCGGTAGCTTTTCAGGTAGGTCACCGGGGTGGTGTCGAGATCCTGGCGGAAGGTGCGCAGGCACTCGCTCTCGCTCACAGACCCGGCCGAGGCAATCTCCCGGAGGGTGACCGATTCTCCATAGTGTTCCTGAATGTAGAGGATCATGCTCTGGAGGCGGGCATGTTTTCTGATCTGGACCTGGGAACGCTCTCCGTTGTCTTCAGGCACGTTCCTGAGGACTTCCAGAAGGATTTGAGAGAGGCTGCTTCGGACGGAGAGCTCATAACCGAACTCCTGCCCGGCGCAGGCTGTGTACACCGCCTCGAGATGGTCCAGAATCCTGCTCTGCCAGGGGATTTTTCGGCTGAGATACGTTCCCGGAAAGGACAGGTTTTCCATGAGCGGAGTGATGTATTTCTGCTGGAAGACCGTATCCCGGCCTCCGGCCGGGAGGTCGGGGTGGAAGACAGCAGAGTGCATCCGGAAGGGCGAACCGTCCTTCTCCGGCTCCATCTCGTGAAGGGAACCGGAGTTCACAAAAAAGCCATCTCCTGGATGGAGAACGCTCTGGATGGAAGCGATGCGGCAGAGGACATTGCCCTCTGTGACGATGCCGATCTCGAACTCCTGGTGCCAGTGCCAGGAGACGGTGCCGTGCGGGAGATCGATCAGATACAAAGCGATGGGAAAGGCGGAAGTTCCATGCTGGACGGTCTCCATGCCCGCCTGATTGACTGCCATATTCATCTCCTCTCATTGATAACAGGAGCCAACAGGATTTGCCAGGTCTTACATCGGCATATGCCCGATCGCGCTCCAATGAGTCCTGTAGCTGCCCAGTCAGCTTTGGATGCTTGCCGCTGAGTGTGGAAAAACAGAGCAAAAGCAAAGGATGGGCACACGTTTCATGCGGCGCCTTTGCGCGAAGCGACAGGCGTCCTGGTCTTTTCTGATCTTATCTGGCCCTGATTTCTTCGTCAAGGCACTCAAATCAAAAAATGAGGATATTGTCATATGTTTTTGGCGGAATTCTCGCTGTACATCCAACAAAAAGGCGATATACTTCTCATCACAGGGCACGAAGGAAGCGGAGCCAGGTTGATCCTTTCCTCACAGGAACGGGAACTGGATCGTCTTTTGGGGC
>CADBUA010000110.1 GCA_902797665.1 uncultured Lachnospiraceae bacterium
CGCTCGTCCTCTTCGTCTTCGTATTCGTCTTCCTCATCGTCCTCATCAGATTCAGACAGATCTCTGTCCCAGGGCCGCCCGCCATAGCGCTCAAGCTCCTCCTCCGGCATCCGGACATTCGTCTTTAAGGCGTCCGGATCCGCTTCCCTCTCTGCCTGATCTGTTTTGCTCTCCGGGCCGGATTCAGCTTCAGGTCCTGCTTCTTGATCTACTATATCTATCTTATCTTCTATATCTTCTGAAGACGTCCCAGGAGGCTTCTGCGCCTCCTGCCCCTCTTCATTCTTTCCATCTGCAAAAGCGAAGACTCCGCTTTGTCCGATCCTGTCAGAGGATACGGCAGCCTCGGCATATCCGGAGCTTCTGTCATGCCCCTTCATCCGCGTCCACTCGGGCTTTCTGTCCGCTGCCTCTTCCATCGTCCCTGCAGTCTTCGCTGCCTGAACCTTCAGGCTCCCGGGCATCGCGTCAGGCAGAGGCAGCGGCTTGATCTCTGTTTCTGCCGAATCTTTCGGGGTAGGGGTCACGCGGGAAGATACGATCCTTCCAGTGCTTCCGGATTTCTCGGAAGTTCCGGGCGTATCGGAAGTCTCTGTTCTTTTCGTCCCCAGGCTGTTTTCAGCCTGCGCTTTCAACGTCTCCGCCAAAAGCTTCTCTCCAGCCTCTGCGAGCTCCCCGATCCGCCGATCTGCCTTTCGAAGCACTTCAAGGTTCAGGGAGTAGCAGACCCATTTCCCATGGCGGGTAGCGGTCACTACCCCTGCCTGGGTGAGCGTCTTCATGTGATGAGAGAGTGTAGACTGAACGATATCCAGTGAATCCAGTACCTCCCCGGCACTCATCTCTTTCTTGGACAAAAGCTCCACGATCCGGAGCCTGTGCGGATCACCCAGAGCCCTGAAAACCTGGTCATAGGCAATCTCCGCCTTCTCTGCCGCACCGCCCGTTCTTCCTCTCATAGCAGCACTCCCCTTATTGCATACCGAAAAAAACCATGGCAACCCCATATGCCATGTTTTTTAGTCAAATATGCCTCTTCAGAGAGCCCTGCCTCCATCCAGCTGCACAACGCGCCAAATCATCTCCGGCCATCTCAGGCCCTGCCCGCGCTCATCCTGGAAGGAAGCATCCGCCTCGTCAGAGGACACGAATACCCCTCATTCATCTCAAATCTGCCGTCTTGTCCCTCGTATGAATCGACTCCCCGGATCGCCTGTCAGGCCAATGGGCCTTTTCAGAAAAACCCTCCCGGAATCGATACGGCCCTTCCGCTCCCCTTCCAGCGAAATGACCAAGCCTCACTTACCCTTGCTTAACAGTGCCCGGAGATCTGAAACCGTGGCGGCGATATAGTCCGCCCCGGCCTCCTTCAATTCTCCCGGCTCTGCATATCCATACAAAACACCCACCGAGCGGACGCCGACCGCTTTTGCCCCCTCAATGTCGAACTGCCGGTCGCCAATCATCAGCATCCCGGCTTTCTTCTCTTCCGTGATGGAGAGCCTTCTCAAGACCTCCCGGATGATATCCGCCTTCTCTGAAAGCTGCCCATCCATCGAAGCTCCAACAATCTCGTCAAAGCAGTCCAGGATTTCAAGGCTGGAGAGCACACGACGGACAAACACCTCCGGTTTGGAGGACGCTGTGACCAGGCACTTCCCTTCCGCCTTCAAAGCCCTGAGCATCTCCGGGATCCCCTTATAAACCCGGTTTTCATAGATGCCGATAGGCGCATAGCGCTCCCGGTAATACCTGACGGCCTCCTCCGCCTTCGAAGGCTCCATCCCGTAGAAATGTTCAAAACTCCACAGAAGCGGCGGTCCGACAAATCTCCGCAGTTTCGTAAAATCCGCTTCGTCGATGCCGCACTTTTTTAAAGCGTACTGAACAGACCTGCTGATTCCCTCTCCGGAATCCGTCAGCGTCCCGTCCAGATCAAACAAAAGGATCCTGGCCTCTGCCGGCCTCTTTGAATCCACTTTCTGCTCAAAAATCAATCCAGTTCCCCTTTGTTCCCGTCGTCCGTGATGACCGCCTCGGTCTCTCCGGGGATGACATTGCCCGCATCGTCCACAGTTCCGTAGCGCTCCTCAATCTGAGCGGTGATGGTATAGATGTCCAGCGATCCCGTCTGCTGAGCAAGCGCCTCATCCGACTCATCTTCATAGACAATCACCGGCGTTCCGGAAATAATGCTGTTGAAGATCAGCTTTATAGCGGGAAGAGGGGTGTTGACACAGCCATGTGACCCGTATCCCTTGTAGATTGTCCCACCGAAGTAATAGCGGGAGGAAAGGTCATGAATACCCACGTTCCCATTGAAAGGAATCCAGTAGCTGACGGGGGTCGAGTAGCCGCGTCCCTTCAGGACCGCGTTGCGGAACATCCCGTCGACCTCCCAGACACCGCCCGCGGGCGTTTCATTCTGCCGATAAGGATTGCCTGTGACCACCGGGGTGTCCACCACAAGCATCCCATTCCTGTAGCACCACATCCGCTGATTGGTGATATCGATCTCTATGTAAGTGTCTCCGATATCATTGACTCCACGGGAAAAGGCTGTGTGCGAGTAGACCGGCTCAAGCGTCCCGGTTGTACCCTCCCTGAGCGCATTCAGGAGAAGATCATAGGTTGCCGCCTGATCCAGCTGCCAGCCATAATCCCCTCCGGAGAGCTCCACCGTGGTCCCGAGGCTGGTGTAGAAGGTTCTGTACCCATAATAGGTATCAAACTTTTCAGCCAGGCTCTCCACATAGGAGTACACCTTTTCCTCATCGATATAGTAGGCACCGTCCATGTCCAGGCTCAGAAAGCGGTCCACGATCTCCTCTGAACCGATGGTTTCACTCCGGTCCTCAAAATTCAGGGTCACCTTCGCGCCCAGAACCTTATTCAGGGCTTCCGCGCGGATATTCAGCTGCGGGTCCGCCTCGATGATCGCCGGCTCCAGATAGAGCCCCTTCTCATTGAGGTCAATCTCTGTGCTGCCCAGGTCCAG
>CADBUA010000111.1 GCA_902797665.1 uncultured Lachnospiraceae bacterium
GAACCGGAATCTGAAATGAATTATATGTTGACGACCGATCATTCAAGCATCTGTTCGCAGAATATACCCGCGAGCGTGAAAATCTGCGACAGAATTGGCGCGGGCGGGCATATACCGGTGAAACACCTGGCAGATTCGGATGGTTCCCGGTATAACGGCTATGCACCTGTGGGAATACAGCCGTGTCGGGTTTGGCCAAAGATGCAGAAAGCGCTCGCCCAGTTCCAAAGACGGAGGTGAATGTTCCGATGGGGAATACGTCAAAACGGCGGTGGAATCTTTTTTGCAATGATATTCCTGTTTTTTCGTCCCTGGAGGAGTTGTTGAAATGAGTCGCTTGAAGACATCCTGGATCGTCATGGCAAATGTCGCCCTGATGATTGCTATCCTGGCCTTTGTTGCGCTGTTTTCCAACCATGAGAAGAAAGAAAACTACCGGAACCAGGTGGAGCATTTTGTCAACACGACGATTGCCATGGAACGCGTGACTGGAAACTATCTGGAAGGCGAGCAGGGAATCTGTGACAACTGGGCCCAGTATATAAACAGCCAGGAGCTGACTCTGGAAGAAGCGGCGGCATATGTCAGGGCAACCCACGCGGAGGGCAGCACGTCTGCCCATCTGATCGATATGGAAAGCCTGACCGGCTATTCAACAGAGCCGAGACCGAATACTGCGGATGATTATGATGTCTCCTACCAGCGGATCGAACTGTTTGGGGACGGAGACTGGATCGCTGATCTCGGCGCGGCAATCAACATCACCCGAACCTATACAAATCCCCTGAACGGAGAACAGTCTCTGGCTTTCTGCAATCGAATTACAGTACAGGATATGGAAATCGGAGAGAAGAAGCAGGCGTATCTTCTGCGAGTCATCCCTACTTCCAACCTGAAGGAAAAGTGGGTCTTCCCCCAGGAAGAGTATGAAAATGAAGATTTTTCCATCATCGACTCGGAGAGCAACTATGTGATTCGGGGACACGCGTTTAAAAACGCCAGTTTCTACGAGTTCTATAAATCCTATAACCAGCCGGGAATCCCGGCACAGCAGCAGCTGTTTGAGGCGATCCTGTCCGGAACAGGTTCGTTTACCATGCTGGATTCAAAGGGCAGGGAATGTATTGTCGCCTATACACCCATTACATCCACGAAGGGCTGGGTACTGCTGAGCTCCGCGCCGGTCAGCGACCTGAGCGCATTTACAGAAAACTGGATCCTGATCGGGGTCATCACCTTCGGATTGCTCCTCCTGCTGGTGGTGGACTTCCTGTATATGAATTCGATCAACAAAAAGCTGCGTGTCACAGCCAGGGCGGCTGAAAGCGCCAGCAAAGCAAAAACTGATTTCCTCTCTACCATGTCTCACGATATCCGCACTCCGATGAATGCGATCATTGGCCTGACCGCCATTGCCGAAAAAAAGCTGGATGACCGGGAAGTCGTGGAGGAGAATCTGGGCAAGATCCGCCTGGCCAGCAACCATCTGCTGACGCTGATCAATGACATTCTGGATATTTCCAAGGTGGAGAGCGGAAAGCTCAACCTGAGCCCGCTGACCTTCTCCATCGAAGAAACCGTGCAGAATCTGATGAACCTGTCTCAACCCATGGTCAAGGAAAAGAACATTGATTTCAGCTTCCGCATCAACAATCTTGAGAAAGAATATCTCTATGCGGATCAGCTGCGGCTGAATCAGATTTACATCAATGTTCTGTCCAATGCCATCAAATACACGGAGCCGGGCGGCCGCGTGTCCGTGGATCTGAGGGAGGAAGAAAGTGAAAAGGAAGGCTGCGTCAGGCTGATCTATTGTGTTGTGGACACCGGGATCGGGATGAGTCCTGAATTCCTGAAAAAGATGTACGAGCCTTTTTCCCGGCAGACAGACAGCCGGGTCAACAGCATTCAGGGGACCGGACTCGGGCTTGCGATCACCCGGCAGATGGTCGAACTGATGAACGGGACAATCGAGTGCCAGAGCGAAAGCGGAAAAGGCACAACCTTCATCATTACGCTGGATCTGCCCATCGCCGAAAAGCAGCTGGAGGAGATGCGGATCGAGGGGATTGACGTCCTGATCGCGGATGACGACCCGATCCTGCTGGAAAATGCGGTGGATACACTGGAATCGCTGGGGATCAACGCGGACCAGGCGCAGAGCGGGATGGAAGCAGTGGAAAAGACCTGCCAACGGCATGAAGGCGGAAAGGATTACAGCGTGATCATTCTGGACTGGAGGATGCCGGATATGAATGGCGTTGAGACCATCAGGCGCATCCGGACAGAAGTCGACGCCAGAATCCCCATCCTGCTGACCTCCGCTTATGATTGGTCCGACATCGAAGAGGAGGCGAAGGAAGCAGGGGCGAACGGATTCATCGGCAAACCGCTGTTCCGTTCCAGGCTGTATGAGAAAATCAACGAGCTGCTCGGGACAGAAGCCAGGCCCCTGGAGCAGGAGGACGACTATTCCGATCTGGTCGGAATGAATATCCTGATCGCGGAAGACAACGACATCAACTGGGAGATCATCTCCACCATGATGGACATGTTTGGCATCAAGTCGGAACGGGCTGAGAATGGACGGATCTGTGTAGACAAAATGGCGGAAGCCGAGGAGGGATATTATGATCTGATCTTTATGGATGTACAGATGCCGGAGATGAACGGTCTGGACGCGACGCGAAACATCCGCAGGCTGACAAACAGATGGGCGGCGTCCATTCCTATCATTGCCATGACCGCCGATGCTTTTTCCGAAAACATTACGGAATGCCTGAATGCGGGGATGAACGGACACATTGCCAAACCGATCGACCTGAAGCTTGTCATTAAAGAAATACGCAGAATCAAGGAGGAGAAGAAAAAATGAAGAGAATGCCTTGCGTCATGCTGAGCGCCATGTTCATGATTGGCTCGATGGGCTGCATTTCACAGGTTCAGGCGGAATCAGGCAGCGCATTCCAGCCGAGACTGGATACAGACATCAGCTGTGAGATCACCGTAATTGGAAGCTATTCAAATTTTGAGGCCCTGGAAGCGGAATTTGAAAGCTTCAATGAGTTTTACCCCGATGTTGAGTTAAGCTATCTGAAGCCGGATGACTATAACAATCTGCTGGGAACGGTCCTGGAGAGCACAGACGCCCCGAACATTTTCTTCTCCAGCCCGTGGATGTATGGGAATGAGAATTATCAGACCGTTCTGGAACACATGGAGGATCTTTCAGATCCCCAATTGGGTCTGGATCTGGAAAGCATTCGTCCAAGCCTGCTGAGCTATGACGCCAACGGGCAATTATTGATGGTGCCGATTTTCGCCAGAAATTATGGGATGCTGGTGAACAATGATCTGTTTGAAAAGGAAGGGCTTCAGGTTCCGACCAGCTTTGAAGAGCTGCTTTCTGTGTGCGAGGCGTTTCTTGAGAAGGGATATGCCAGCCCGATGATGGGCTACAGCGCGGATTCTTCCGGCTGCCTGATGAACATACTGGTGTATCCGGAAGTCCTGGCTGCCCTGGCCGCTGATCCAGAAGCGCTTCGGGCCGCGAATGCGATGGAGCCCTCCTCCGGCGAATGCATGCGCAAGGGTCTGGAGGCAATGATGCAGCTGATCGGGAGCGGGTATATCAATCTGGAAGAATGCGACGAAATCAGCGATAACTATACAGAGGTCATTCTTCGCTTCTTTGAAGGCGATGTCCCGATGATGATCTGCACGGGAGACACGGTGTCCGGAACAGGGAAACGGGAAAGCCAGTCCGAGGCGTTTTCCAGATCGCCCTTCAGTTATTTCTTCACCCCGGTTCCCTTGTCAGAAGCCGGAGGCTATTTTGTTGACAGCCCCTCTGTGGAATTTTCGGTCAACAAAAGCTGTGACAATCTGGACATGACGAACGAGTTTATGCGCTTCCTGATTTCCCGTGAAGAACTGAACAGGATGGCCTCGGTGAAACGTCTGGTGACGCCGACGATCGATCTGTCCTTTGACTCCGTGTACGAGCCCTTCGGGCATGTACCCACGGAACGGGTGTTGTCTCCGGAAGTGATTGGGATCACGGATCCGCTTGCCGTACAGGTGCGACTTGCATCTTTTCTGGTCGGAAGCGGAACCGTCACGATAGAGGAAGCCGTCAGTCAATACGGATCTTTTGAGTAATCAGGCTTTCTAGAGGATACCGGGGCAATCTCAGGGAAATGGAACACAGGATGTTGAAAATCCGGACAGAATCCAGCATTCAGACGGTCGTTTGAATGCGCATTGACAGCAGCCTGAGAATGCCCCACCACAGAACAGTACGATAAACGCGCATGAGGAGAGCGCCTATGAACGAAACATCATCCGCTTCGAGCAATAACACGAAACTCCAGCCCTACCTTTCGCCTATGGCCGTCTGGGCTTTATCGGTTGGCTCGGCCATAGGCTGGGGCTCTTTGGTCGTCACCAGCGGCTCCTACCTCTCCCAGGCAGGGCCGATGGGCTCCATCCTTGGCCTGCTGATCGGCTTTGGCATGATGCTGATGGTGTCCAGCCACTATCATTATCTGGCGAACCGTTATCCGGGAGCGGGGGGGCTGTTCAACTATGTAAAGCAGCTTTTCGGCTATGACCTCGCTTTTCTGATCGCATGGTTCATGTTCCTGATCTACATAGCGATCTTCTGGGCGAACGCCACAAGCATCCCCCTGTTTGCGCGCTATTTTATGAAGGCAGCCTTTAAAAAGGGCTATCTCTTTACAGTCTTCAGCTATGAGGTCTATCTAGGGGAAGCCCTGGTGACGCTGCTGGTGATGTGGCTTGTCGGCCTTTTGTGCATGAAGAGCAAAAAGGGGACGGCCAGGATCATGGTGATCATGGTACTGATCTTCACCGTCGGCATCACTGTCTGCTTCACGGTTGCCATGTTGGGGAACAGCCGCTCCGGGATGAGCATGAGCCCGGCTTTTCTTCCGGAGAAAAACATTCTGGGGCAGGTGATCCGCATCGCCTTTATATCGCCCTGGGCCTTTATCGGGTTTGAAACCGTGTCCAATTCCTCCGAGGAATACAAATTCAAGCACAGCAATATGTTCCGCATCCTGGTCGCTTCTGTAAGTGTCACCACGGCGCTGTACATCTTTGTGGTCCTTTTGAGCGTTACCGCCTATCCGGAGGGATGCTCCGGCTGGCTTGACTATATCAGCCGCCTGGGCGAATTTGAGGGAATCGCGGGGCTTCCGGCCTTCTATGCGGCGAACCACTATCTTGGCCAGACCGGCGTCAATATTCTGATGGCATCTCTGCTGTCGCTGGTGCTGACCAGCCTGATCGGCATGCTGCGCGCCCTGAGCCGCCTGTGTTATGCCGTGGCGCAGGACGGGATCCTGCCCGGGCGTTTTGCCCGCCTCGATGAGAAGCAGATCCCTGTCAATGCCATACTTCTGGTGCTGCTTGTCTCCCTGCCCATACCGTTCCTTGGCAGAACGGCCATCGGGTGGATTGTGGACGCTACCACATTTGGCGCCACCATCATCTATGGCTTTGTCTCTGTGGCTGTATTTAAGGCTTCGGGAAAGGAAGGCGCCAGGAAGAACCGGGTCATCAGCTGGATCTGCCTGTTTATACTGGTTGGATTCGCAGTATACCTGCTTTTCCCGAGCTTTTTCTCAGACTATACGATCGCAACGGAAACCTATGTGCTGATGGCCGTCTGGTCATTTCTTGGGGTTCTGTATTTCAACTGGGTCATCCGCAAGGACAATGACAGAAAGTTTGGAAAAGCCATCATTGTCTGGCTGGCTCTGCTGGTCTTTATCGTGGTGATGGCCATGACCTGGGCGGAAAGATTCAATGAAAGCCGGGAAAAGGAGATCATCGGGGATATCTCCAGCTACATGGATGGAACGGCTGAAAACGAGATGTCTGAACAGGATCAGAATGAATTCCTTGCCACGCAGCTTCAGCGGCTTCATGACGCAGACGATCTCAGTGTCTATATGATTGTCGGTTTATTCGGCCTGTCCCTGATCGTCATGCTCGTGAATCATACGTCCATGCAGAAGTGGGAGAAAAAAGCGGAGAAGGAGCGTGACGAAGCCCAGAACATCGCCCTTACCGATCCCATGACCGGAGTGAAAAGCAAGCACGCGTTCCAGTTGAGCCAGAAACAGATCAACAGTTCCATTGACGGGGGCAGCGCAGAACCTTTTGCCGTTGTTGTCTGTGATGTGAACGGCCTGAAAGCCATCAACGATACCTTTGGCCATAAGGCGGGCGACGAGTATATCCTCAAGGCAAGCAGAATGATCTGTGACATCTTCCAGCACAGCCCGGTTTACCGGACTGGCGGAGATGAATTTGTGGTGATCCTGCAAGGACGTGATTATCTCATCCGGAAGGAGCTGGTCCTGGCATTGCATGACCGCTCCGTGGAACACATCAGCAGCAAGGAAGTCGTCGTCTCGGGCGGCCTGTCGGAATACCAGCCTGGAATGGACAGCAGCTTCCATGATGTGTTTGAGCGCGCGGATGGGCTGATGTATGAAGAGAAGAAGCTTCTGAAGGGCATGGGCGCGATCTCGCGGGAGGATGCGGAGATCGCCACAAAGTCGATATTCCCGACAGATGAAGACGCTGAGATCCTGAATCTCAAACGGCATGTCCTCATCGTAGAGGACGTACGCGTCAATCAGATGATTCTGGGCAGCATGCTGGGGGATGACTATGAGATTCTCTATGCCTCCGACGGAAATGAAGCGCTGGAACAGGTCAAAATCCATAGAGAAGAGCTGGCCATCGTGCTGCTGGATCTTCAGATGCCGCAGATGAGCGGGATGGAAGTCCTGAAGGTGATGAAAGAGGAAGAGGAGCTCAGGTCCATTCCGGTGATTGTGATGACGGCGGATCAGAGCGCGGAGGTCGATTGCCTGAAGATCGGCGCGATCGACTTTATTCCCAAGCCTTACCCCTCTCTGGAGATCATACAGGCCCGTGTCAACCGCTGTATTGAGCTCAGCGAGAAGCGTAATATCATCCAGTCCACAGAGCGCGACAGCCTGACGAACCTGCTGAACCTTGATTATTTCCTCCGCTACGTAAGGATGTACGACCAGCATTACCAGGAAATGCCGATGGACGCCTTTGTGCTGGACGTCAATCATTTCCATATGCTCAACGAACGCTATGGAAAGCAGTACGGCGACAGCGTGCTCGCACGGATCGGCAAGCGGATCCGGCAGATCTCCCGCGAGATTGGCGGCGTATGCTGCCGCCGTGGAGCGGATACCTTCCTCATTTATTGCCCTCACAGGGAAGACTATGAGAGCATACTGGACCGGGCGTCCGAGGGACTTGTTGACGAGGATGTCTCCAAGAACCGGGTCCGCCTTCGCATGGGTGTGTATTCCCAGGTGGACAAATCACTCCAGATCGAGCGTCGCTTTGACTATGCGAAGATCGCAGCGAACGAGGCGAAAAACAGCTTCCGGAAGCCCATTGGCATCTATGATACAAAGATGCATGAGGCGGCGCTTTACAGAGAACGTCTGCTGGAAGACTTCAGGCCATCGCTGGAAAGCAACCGTTTCATGGTCTATTTCCAGCCCAAGTATGATATCCGTCCCGACGAGCCTGTACTGGCAAGTGTGGAGGCGCTGGTGCGCTGGAATCACCCGGAGCTTGGCATGATCAGTCCCGCTGTGTTCATTCCGCTGCTGGAGGATAACGGACTGATTCTGGAGCTGGACCATTTTGTGTGGCGTGAGTCGGCTGCAAGAATACGCGACTGGAAAGACCGCTTCGGTTTTTCCGTACCGGTATCGGTGAATGTATCCCGTATTGATATGCTGATGCCGAACCTCAAGAGCATCTTCAAAGAAATTCTGGATGAGAACAGGCTCACCCCGGATGATCTGATGCTTGAGATCACAGAATCGGCCTATACCGGTGATTCTGACCAGGTTATTACCACAGCCAAGGAGCTGCGTGGCATGGGGATGGGCTTCCGTATTGAGATGGACGACTTTGGTACCGGCTATTCCTCTTTGGGGATGCTGTCCCACCTGCCGATCGACGCGCTGAAGCTGGATATGAGCTTCATCCGCAATGCCTTTGGAGAAAACAGAGACGTGCGGATGATCGAGCTGATCATCGACATCGCGGATTATCTGCACGTGCCGGTTGTGGCGGAAGGCGTCGAAACCCAGGAACAGTATCTGGTCCTGAAGGCGATGGGCTGCGAATATGTCCAGGGCTATTATTTCTCAAAACCGGTGCCGCCTGAAGAATTCGACCGTTTCATGGAAGAGCGCGCGAAGGTTCAGTATGAGGCCACGCCGGTAACCAGAAAGGCCTATATGAGCATCTCCAAGGCGCTGACCAGCGATTTCGAGAGCATCTTCTATGTAGATGTGATTTCCGCCCACTACCTTGAATTCTTCAGCGGAAAGGAGGGAGACCTTGAGATCCTTCCCGGCGGCATAGATTTCTTTGGAGAAGCCAGGGAAAAACTGCTGGACGATGTATGCGAGGAGGACAGGGAAAGGCTCAGAGAAATGCTCAGCAAGAGCAGTCTGCTCAGCTGGATCAGCCGGTCGGATATGGGTGAGGTTACCTTCGGTCGGTTGAGGAACGGCAGAAAGAAGCCGTATATCCTGCAGACCATCAAGACCAGAAGCAGCGACGACCATCATATCGTAATCGGTGTGAGACCGGAATGATGCCGGAAAAGCCCCACCGCATCTGATGACAGTCAGCCTGCAGCATTGCTTCACGGAGGGTGCGATGAGATTCTTTTTGACGAAACGACACAGGATGCCTTTGCTCAGACGATCTTCTGCCGCCTGCGCGGTGCTTATGCTTTCTCTCATCCTGCCTGCCATCGCTTTCGCTGAGAATGAACACCAGCCCGTTCGCGTTGGATACTATGAAAACGAGATTTTCCAGGAGGGCGCCGGGGACGGCGTGTTCAAGACTGGATACGCTTATGAGTATTACCAGAAGCTTTCGGAGTATACCGGCTGGAGATACAGCTATGTTTACGGCGACTTCAATGAGCTTTACCAGATGCTTCTGAATGGTGAGATCGATTTGCTTGCCGGCCTTGCATGGAGGGAGGACCGGCAGGCATTGATCGGATATCCGGACGCGGCCATGGGCAACGAGTCCTATTACCTTGTCAAGCACGACACGGATTCAGACATCACGGTAAATCCCGCCAGCCTGAACGGGAGCACGATCGGGGTTCTGGACAGCGCAATGGTGAACTCCTTAAAGCAGTATCTGGATGACAACGGCATCCAGGCAACGCTTGTCGCCTATCCCGACTACGCTCAGCTGTTCAGCGCCTTCGATTCCTATGACGTGGATCTTCTTGCGGCGGAGAGTGATGGGGCGCACGGGCGGAAGCATGCGGAGGTGATCTGTGTTTTCGGTGCGTCAGACTACTATCTGTGCGTCAATAAGAAGCAACCGGAGCTTCTCGCGGAGCTGAACGCCGCACAGACGTTACTGGCAACATCAGAGCCGAGCTATCTGAGCACACTGAAAGCCAGGTATTATCCCGTCAGCTTTACCGCCCAGGCCTTTACAGAAGCTGAACTTGAGTGGCTGGACAGCCATAAGCTGCTTAAGGTCGGCTACCTTGAAAACTATCTGCCGTTCTGTGACACAGACAGGCAGGGCAATGTGAACGGAGGGGTAAAAGACATCGTTCCCGCCATTCTGGATGCCATCGGCAGACCGGACATTGATGTCAGCTACAGCGGTTACAAACGCTATGACGATATGATCGCCGCGATCAACGCCGGTCAGATTGACGTTGCATTTCCGGTCGGCGGCGGGCTTTACTATTCCGAAGAGAACGGGATCTACCAGTCCAATACCGTATCCGCCTCGCCTGCCGAGCTGGTCTACAAGGGCGAATTCAGCGAAAAAACGACGGAGCACTTTGGCGTCAATGAGAATAACCGCATGCAGTATTATTTCGTGCGGACCAACTATCCGGATGCGCAGATCACTTTCTACGAATCCTTTGATGATTGTCTTTCCGCTGTGATCTCTGGAAAAGTAGGCTGCGCGACGATGAACGGACTGCGCGCCAACGATATTCTCAGAAACCGGAAATACAACGCCCTGTCCCATCGGCAGACCAGTTACATTGACTCACGGTGTTTTGGCGTGGAGATCGGGAACGAGGGATTGCTGAGAATGCTGAATCGCGGCATCAGCATTCTTGGAGTGGAATACACTCAGAATGACCTGCACCGTTATAATGACGGACTCTATACCTACGGCTTTATCGATCTGATGAGAGATCATCTGGCACTGTCTGCTTCTCTGATGCTTTCCATCATCACGGTCATTCTCTTCCTGCTGGTTCGCGACAGCCGGCGAACCAGAAAGGAGGTTCTTGAAAAGGAAAAATCCAGGCTGGCGCTTGAGGAGAATAACCGGAAGCTTGCCGAGAGCCAGAAGGCGCTTTCCAGTGCGCTCATAGCCGCTGAGCATGCAAACAACGCAAAGACTGCTTTCCTCAACAATATGTCCCACGACATCCGCACGCCCATGAATGCCATCGTGGGATTCACAACCCTTGCCATTTCGCATCTGGACAATAAGGAACAGGTGCGGGATTACCTTGGCAAGATATCCGTATCCAGCCAACACCTGCTTTCACTGATCAACGACGTACTGGATATGAGCCGTATCGAAAGCGGAAAGATGACCATCGAGGAGACGAATGTTCATCTGCCGGATGTGATCCACGATCTGCAGACGATTATCCAGTCCAATATCACTTCCAAGCAGATGGAATTCTTTGTCGACACACAGGATGTGATGCATGAGGACATCATCACCGACAAGCTCCGACTCAATCAGGTGCTGCTGAATATCCTGACCAACGCGATCAAGTTTACGCCGGCTGGCGGCATGATCAGCTTCCGCGTGATCGAAAAGCCGTCGCTGTCTCCCAGGCTCACCAGCTTTGAGTTTCGGATCAAGGATAACGGCATCGGGATGAGCAAGGAATTCCAGAAGACGATCTTCGAAGCCTTCACCCGAGAGAGAACCAGTACGGTCAGCGGGATCCAGGGAACTGGCCTCGGCATGGCGATCACGAAGAACATCGTCGATATTATGGGCGGAAGCATCGAGGTCAATTCCGAAGAGGGAAAAGGCAGTGAGTTTGCGGTAACCATCCCATGCAAGATCTGCGACGTAAGTACGAAATTTGAACCGATCCCCGAGCTGCAGGGCGTCCGTGCGCTGGTGGCGGACGATGATACAAACACCTGCCTTTCCATCTGCGCCATGCTCCGGGAGATCGGAATGCGGCCCGATTGGACGAACTATGGGAGAGAAGCGGAGGTCCGCGCAAAGGAAGCGCTCGATCATGCTGACGAGTTCCGTGTCTTCATTATCGACTGGATGATGCCGGATCAAAACGGTATCGAGACCGTGCGGAGGATTCGCAGGGCAATTGGAAGCAACGCGCCGATCATCATCCTCACAGCCTATGACTGGGCGGACATCGAGGAGGAGGCAAAGGAGGCCGGGGTGACCGCCTTCTGTTCAAAGCCGCTGTTCATGTCCGAATTGCGGAAAGTGCTCACACAGCCGTTTTTGTCCGCGCAGGAGCCGCAGGCAGCGCAAAGCGAACCCGAAGCACTGCCCGACTTCACTGGAAAGCGCGTGCTTTTGGCGGAGGACAATGAAGTGAACCAGATGATCGCAGAAACGATCCTGACCGAAGCCAATCTATGCGTGGAAATTGCAAATGACGGCACTGAGGCGGTGGAGATGGTAAAAACCGCGCCAGTGGGATACTACGACGTCATCCTGATGGACATTCAGATGCCAAAGATGGACGGTTATGAAGCGGCGAAGCGGATCCGCGCGCTGGAGGACAGGGAAAAAGCCTGCATCCCCATCATTGCGGTTACAGCAAACGCGTTCGAGGAGGATCGGAAGTCTGCTTTGGGTGCGGGCATGAACGGATACCTTGCCAAGCCCTATGACATCCCCGCGATGCTGGGAATGCTGTCAAATCTGCTGAACTGAAAGATGCCGGCATCGGACCCTTCGCCTTCGCGTTATGCCCGTGAGCGTGAGAATCTGCAAAAATGTGAGATGTCCCGATTGACAGCCCCCTCTTTGAAGATCAATCTTCGGAGAGGGGTTCTGTTTATACTCACGGCCAGGAGAATCTGCCAGCCATCGTCCGTGGCCGCGGTATACCAGATGCACGAACGATTCGCCTACGGCAAATCCTAAGTGCCTCCAGTATAGTATAGTCTTGGAAGACGAATGGCGTTGCAAGTTCCTTTCCACGGTGACACAGGTCATTCTTCGCCCCGCTGTGTCCAAATCCTCATTTTTGCCCGTATGGATCCTGCGGAGGACCTTACTCGGGACCGCTGGGAGATGGGATATTTGAGCTGAGGATAGAGATTGCAGGTGACATCTGCAGGGTACTGTCATTTTTCATAGCTGGGAAAGGGCGGTACTCACGAATGACTTTGTCAGAAAGACGCAGAAGACCCCGCCCGAGGAGATAGAGAGGGCAAAGCGATAGAGGGATGAATATCCTGGAAGGCTGCAAAGTCAATGATCCGGAGCCGGGATTCCTGTACTCCTGAACTTCTGATGGCTGACCAGCTTTTCTCCCAACCTTTCTGCACAGGAAAGGAAGGATCGCTCCTGTTTCTGACCAGCCAGGATGAGACGCATAATGAACACCCTCACGGGGGCGGAAGGTCTGAATGGTATCGCGCGGATAGATTTCCATGACCCTTGCATAGCAGATATCAGATTCAGAAAGATTGAAAACCGCAGACGGCTGTGAAATGGGAAACATGGCGATTTGTTGGACCCTGAAGACTCACTGACAGGAGAAATTGAACCTTCATGATTTGTGCCGTCTTTCTGCCATGACGGTTCATGCGGCTTTCGAAATGCCTGCCCTGGCACATGCCAATCTGCTCTCAGGTTCAGAGCCTGAACCACAGAAAAAGCCGCTTTGGATTCACCCCTGGGCGGCGTCACGACTCGATCGCCTGATGAAGAGGAAAATCAGCGCTGATTTACCCATTCAAGTTATTGAAGAGCCAGAAATCCTGAAGAAAGGAGGACGAAATGGGAACTTATTTGAATCCAGGAGAACAGAGTTTTCGGATGGCTATAAACTCAGAGATATTTGTCGACAAAACAGAACTGATCCAATATCTGAACAGCGTGATCAATACACAGCAAAGATTTGTCAGTGTTTCCCGTCCTCGTCGTTTCGGAAAAACAATGGCGGCGGATATGATCTGCGCCTATTACGACAGAAAAGCAGACAGCCGTGAGCTCTTTCAGAGAAGGAAGCTGGCAGATTGTGCACCAGTTCAGACCAGCGGAAAAGATATCCACTGGGATGAATATCTGGGTAAGTTTGATGTAATCCGTCTGGTGATGACAAAGTATTTCAGGAAAAAAGACAGTGTTTCGAATGCTCTTCAGAAAATGCAGAAGCTTGTCATCAGAGATCTAAAAATGGCGTATCCTGATATAGATTATTTCAATGATGAAGACTTAATTCAATCTATAGATGACGTTTATGATAATATAGGGAGACAGGTCGTCCTTGTAATTGATGAATGGGATGCCGTTTTCAGAGAACGCCAATATGATAAAGATGGTCAGACAGAATATCTGGATTTCCTTCGCGATCTCATGAAGGATAATAAACATATCGCCCTTGCGTATATCACAGGCATTCTTCCCATCAAGAAATATGGGAAGCATTCAGCACTGAACATGTTTGACGAGTATTCAATGGTTCAGCCCATGAGACTTGCGGAATATGCAGGCTTCACAGAGTCTGAAGTAAAAGCTCTTTGCAAAAAATATGTAATGGATTTCAGGGATGTTTCGAGTTGGTATGATGGATATAAAGTAACGGACTATATTCCTATAAACAAAAGAAAAGCTTTCCGCCTTGGTAACTATTTCGCACACAGGATATGTGTTTACAGCCCACTGTCTGTAGTAAAAGCAATGCAAAATGGTATTGTAGATAATTACTGGAATAAGACAGAAAACTATGAAGCTCTGGCAGACTTCATCCGGATGGATTTTGACGGCCTGAAACAGACAGTAGCCCTTCTTATGGATGGAGGAAGGGTAAAAGTAAGCCTGAAAACATATCAGAATGACATGACGACCTTTCACAGCAAGGATGATATCCTCGCTCTTTTGATCCACCTGGGCTATCTCGGATTTGAAGGAGAAGAGAAAGAAGGGCGGATCAATTTCGAGTATGGAGAGGTGTTTATTCCAAATAGAGAGATTCTTGAAGAGTTTAGGACTTCCACGGAGACAGATGAGTGGACTGGTACATTTGAACAGTTTAAAGTCTCACAGGAACTGCTTACTGCGACATGGAATAAGGACGCAGATAGAGTTGCAGAACTGCTTGAAAAGGCACATAACCAGGCCTCAAACAAGACTTATCATGATGAAGCAGCCTTAAGCTACGGAGTCCAGCTGGCATATTATGCGGCAAGAAAGTATTATACAACGATTTTGGAACTTGACAGTGGGAAAGGTTACATTGACATCGCGTATCTTCCCGCACCGAAGTATCCGAATATTCCGGCTCTTATCATTGAACTGAAATATAACAAGACAGCAGATACAGCCCTGGAACAGATCAAACGGCAGCAATATCCAGACAGGCTGGAGCACTATAAAGGAAATATTCTTCTGGTTGCGATTGATTACGACAGAAATACGTCAAATGATAAACCTGAATTCAAGCATCACGAGTGTAAGATTGAAGAAATGTAGGTAAATTGGAAACAAGGAGACAGAAGAAGCAGAACCTTCTCCTGTCTCTTTATGATCCATTCCTATCGAATCCCCTGTTCATCTGTTGAAAATGGCCGACAGCAAGGAGGC
>CADBUA010000112.1 GCA_902797665.1 uncultured Lachnospiraceae bacterium
GCCTCGTAGCTGGAAAGGAGCCTGCGACTGGACAGCTCTTTTTCCGGATCCTGGGAGCGGGAACACGGTCTTTCGGGCAGCGGAATCTACCCGCTTCCAAAGGAGCATGCTTCTGTTCGTTCAAAGAGCAGCTCCTTTTTGAAGCTGTGCAGGCATGGAAACAGATGATCGCATTGACGTAAAATGAAGTGGACTGATGTGCTGTAAATAGAAAATATAAATATGAATCATTCGCGCAAAAAGGATCCCCCGCATCCAGGCAAGGAAATGCCAGGAGAAGGTTCAATTTCGCCGCGGCAGCAGACCCCGGTCTGCCGCAGAGATACAGGGACAGGCGATGCAGAGGATTTGCGCACTCTCCACTGACAGCTCTCTGAAAGCATGAGAGCAGAGAGAGTGAGCCCCAGGGGCAGGACTCATGGAAAATGGAGCCGAGCTGAGAAAGGCTCCCAGCCCTTAAGCTGAGATTCAGCCTTTCCCCTGAGAAAGGCAGGAAGATGCGGGAAATCAGGAGCAAACAGAGAAAGCTTCATGGCAGCATCAGATGAAAACACTGAAAGTTTCTGCCCGCAGGATCTGTGACAGAAAAATGACTGCGCCTTCCCTTTGACGGGACAGGGGAAGCAGCCGGAAGGATCGGAGCGGGACACTCTGCCCTTCCTCAAAAAGAGAGATTCCGGCATTCTCCGGAACACTGGAAGGAGCGGAGGCCGCGGCCTGAGACATTTCAAGGCAAATCTTCCTGGCCGCGAGTGTAAACAGCCCCTCCCTGGACTTCTGCAAAACGATTGCCGGGCATGAGAAACAGCTGAAGAGGGCCGAATCAAAACTTTTATGATGTCAAATGCATATCTCTGTCACATCCAGATGATACCCCAGGTGGATATATGGTGTCAAGACCTTTTTTAAGATTTTCTTAAAACTTTGAGGATCCGGCCAGTCTGGCGGAAATCCCCGTCATTTACCGATCGCTGTATGAAACCGGCTGATCGGGTGATTCGTCTGGAAATGCAGAGAATCCCATGCGTCTGCCTATCTGTAGCCGGAATGATTCCCTTTGACTGTTCTGATCACGCCTTCCAGACACCATAATAAAGCGTTTATGCTTCAGACAGCAAGTCAAAAGGAGAGATTAAGATATTGAAGAGGTGCCAGAATGCTGAAAATTCATGAATATCTGCTGGAGGATGAGCTTCCCTATTTCAGGCAGGGGAGAGGAAAGGAAGAGGTGGAGCTTCTTGAGATCCCAATGGCCCGGCTCCTGCGCTTTGATGAAGAATGGAGGCAGAGAAAGGAAGGGGGCTCTCCCTTCACGGAGGAGGACATCCGGCAGTATCTGGAAGAGTAGCTGGATCCTGCATCCATCTCCGAGGTGAGAGCGGATGGAGAGCCCGAAGACCCGGAGAAAGGGGAAACCCTGAAGACCCTGAAGAACCCAGAAGAATCCAGAGAGATTCATAGAGAGTTTCCGCGAAAGAGAACCATTCGCCTGCCAGTTGCGAGGGAGCGATCGCTTTGCCGCGCCTGATTTCGCAGGCTCTCACGTTCACGGGTATATGGAGGAAGCTACAGTTGGAACACCTTACGGGCATGGAGGAAACAGGAGAAACGAAATTCAGGCGGGTTTGGGCGGGCTTTCTGATTCCCTTTGTCTGGAGATTACAGGCTTTCGGCCATCTGGAAATGAGATCTGCCCGGGCAGAAAGGCAGCAGGTCGGATTGTGCCATCCATAGAGTGATTCTTTTTCGAAGCAGCAGAAATGCCGGATTTATAAAGCTTTTGCTCATCCTGGAAAGATTCTGGCAGGGGAAACAAAAGAAACAGAAAAACAGATCCTGGATGGTATCGTTAAAATCGCAGAAGTCAGATCAGCCATGCGGGGAGATACATGGCGATTCATGGGTTCATCCCGGAGAGGTTTTCCACAGAGGTTTTCCACAGAGACTTTCCACAAAGATTTTCCACAAAGGTTTTCCGCAGAAATTTCCGCATGGAGATCAGGCAGCTGAGTCTGAACGCGAATGGGAGGAAAAGATCAAGGAACTGTCCAGTTTGCTTTGCGCACTTTTCGCCAAGCGAGGTGATACAGCTCAAAAGCAAAAGCCGGGCGCACTTTCCATGCGGGCCTGGGAGGCACGGCCCGGCCGAATGCCTACAGGCGCTGGCGACTGGAAAGGTACAGGATCAAAGACTCCAGGTGAACAGAGAGGGGAGAGAGGAAAGAAAGGAGAGAGGAGAGAGAGGAGAGAGGGAGGAGAGAAAGGAGAGGGGAGGAAGGGAGGAGAGAAAGGCGGCGGAGAGAAAGGAGAGAGAGGAGAGGAAAAGGTTCATTCGCTGGAGAAAGATGAGACGGTTGATTCAAAAGAAGGCAGAGAGAAAGGAGAAGGATGAGCCTGGGCAGGAAGAGAAGACGATATCTTAACATGCTGCTGCTGAGCGTGATGCTGACCCTTCCGGCAGTTCTGTACGCTCCGGAGATGGCAGCGGAGCCAATGGAAGCGGCAATCGGCGGAGAGAGCGATGGGGCTTTGGAGACGCCATCAGGCGGAGATCGCTTGAGAGAGAGCACTGATGAAGAGCGCGCAGGTGAAGATGCCGAAGGAGAGGCCGCACAGGGAGAAAGCGACTCAGAGAAGGAAGCAGGCCTTCAGGAGATACAGACACAGGAGGAGGGATCTTCAGAGCCTGGTCTTCTGGAAACTGGGGATCTTGAGGAAACTGTGGAAACTGAGGAATCTACGAAAGATGGCTCTATCGCTGCGGGAGCAGGCTCTCTCACTGAGGAATCTACGGAAGCAGGTTTCTTATGGGAAGAATCTACAGAAGAGGCCTCTTTTCCCGCGGGACCAACGGAAGCGGGCTTTATCCCTGCCAAGGGGCAGGATCCTGCTTTTTCAGAGGTTTCACTAGAGGCTTCATCAGAGGCTTCTGATGCATCATCTGCCACTGCGGCTCCATCTGGCACTGTTCTTTCGGAGGCGGCATCAGCTGTTCTTTGGAGATCAGATCCGAGCGATCCAGCATTCAGGGTCCTTTTTCCCGCGCATGCAGGGATCAGCTACCAGCTGGATTTATCCCGCCTGCGCGGTCTGGAAGATTCGGAAGCTTTGAAAGACTCCGCCCCCACGGGGGCGGAGACGGATCTGGGACTTGTCCCAGGTCCGGTATCCCTCTTTTACCAGGAGGGGGAAAGGGTGTACTTCTCCCTGGTCTTTCAGGACAGGGACGCAGAAGAGACAAGGGTTCAGATTCAGGTCCATGCGGCAGGAAGCAGCGCAGAGAGCGAAGAATACGCTGAGATTGGATGCTCCGGCAGTGTCCGGGATGGATGGACCTTTCAGATGCCCGCGAAGGACGTGGAAGTGATGATCCTGGAGGAGGCGTCTGGAGAATCAGAAGAAGCAGAAAGAGTGACCTCTTCCGACTTTTTGGAGGCATATCCGGAGCAACCTGAAGTGCGATCTGAAGAACTTTCTGGAGAGTGCTCCGGGGAGCTTTTTCCAAAAGGCCATGCAGAAGAGAATGGGGAACAAGCGGGAGATGCGGAAACGGGGGAGGAAGCAGGGGAGATTTCTTTCGCGCATCAGATCGGGAGTGCAGGATCACAGGAAGGGCAGGAGCTTCAGAGAACACCGTCCCAGGGCAGTATTCAGAGGACAGAAGTCTATGAGATCCGGCAGAATGACGCCTTCGATCCTCGGACAGACTTCTCCAGAATCTCTTTCGATCCGGAAAGGCAGACCATCAGCTATATCACGGATGACCTGAAAACAGAGGAGCCTGGATGCTACAGCAGCATCTACAGGATTGATGACGCCGGGGGCGCCTTCTGGTTTGTGCTCCGTCCTATCGAGGTCCTCGCTCTGGAGAGC
>CADBUA010000113.1 GCA_902797665.1 uncultured Lachnospiraceae bacterium
CAGGGACTTCTACGCGATGATCTCCTCCTACCTCTTTCCTTCGGACATGGAGGCTCAGTTCGAATACCTCCTGAGCCCTTATTCAGGGGTGGATTTTGAGCCTTTGGATCTCTCCAGGCTGGAGTGTGCGGAGGGGAATCGAAAAGAACTGGAGGCAGAGCTTCTCCCGCGGATGGAGAAGACCTCCTGGGGCCAGTACGAAGAGGCATTCCGGGTGAAGCCGGCCTTTTCTGTGATCCGGGACATGCTGGAGCGGGAGAAGGTCCTTGACACGAGGAATATCCGCTTGAAAAAAGAAAAGGAAAGAGAAGGATGGCAGGACGGCCTGGCGCTTGACGCTTCCCTCAGGGCTTCCTCCCATCAGTATGCCGCGAATCTGAGCAAATTGATGGAGATTCTTCAAGGCATACGGCGCGGGGAGGCGGCGACCCTCCTGGACCTTTATCAATTCCTGAAAATCAAGATTGCCACGGACCGGGAGGAAGAGGAAGCGCCCCTCGAGATGGAGAACAGCCCCGCTCTTCTTTATGGGATGACGGTGCACAAGGCCAAGGGGCAGGAGTTTGATACGGTCCTTCTGCCTTTTACGGAGATGTATTTCGGAGGGGCGGACAAAACGGACCTTCTGATCTCAGGGGATATGAAAAAAGCTGCCTGGCGCTACCGGGACGGGGAGCGGGAGAACACGATCTTTCCTGCCCTGGAGCGGGAGGAGCGGAAAAGCGCCCGCCTGGAAGAGACCCGGATCCTCTATGTGGCCATGACCCGTTCGATCCGGGCATTTTATGCGCTGGTGAATCAGAAGGCGGAGAAAGATACCTGGGGAGGCCTTCTTGCTGAAGGAATGGGGGATCGATTTTGACAGCGAAAATATACACCTACACGGACATCTCAGAACTATCTTCCTGCTCTTTTTACCCCATGCTCTGCGAAAGTCCCCAGATCTTTACATCAAGCGGCGTGAAATCCGCATGTCTGCGGCGTTTTTCGGACTGGAGGGAGGATCTGTGCCTGGGCTTTGATGAGCTTATGGGGCATTTGGCCCCCCTCTGGGGGACAGACGAAGCCCGGATCTTCGCCATGGTAAATCTCACCGCTTTCCTCCGGGAAAAGATGGATGAGACAGGGGATGAAGCAGAGAAAAGACATGTTCAGAGCTTTCGGAAGAACGCCTACTACCTCTACTCCGCCATCACCCTCCTGATGGAGGCTGGTCTCTCTCCGGAGGACCTGCCGGAGGAGGGCAGAAATACCCTTCTGATGAAGGAAGCCTGGAGCGTCTTCCTTCTGACAGAGCCCGCGCTGGATTTTGCCTCCGCCATGCGGAGAATCCAAGATCCCTCATTTTGCCGGGATTTCTTCTGCGGAGCGCTGTTTCCTTTCTCCAGCTCCCCGCGGGTGGTCGTTCATGGCTTTTACTATTTCACCCCGCTTCAGCAACAGATCCTCTCCGCCCTCTCAAAGGCGGGTTTTGAGCTTACCTTTGTTTTTTCCTATGACAGGGCCTGCCCTCACGCCAACGAGATCTGGCGGGACAGCTATCGCCCGGAGAAGGGATATCCGCCTCTTTCAGCCTGGCAGATGGAGGGCAGACCGGCTGGGAATCTTTTCGGATCTGTCATGGAGGGGCAGACGGTAGACGGCGTCTGTGGGGATACTGATCTGACATATGGGCATTCGGAAGAATCAGACCTTGCGCTGCGGCAGAGCGCGGGTTTTGCCTGGAGCGAAGGCAGGCCGGCCGGGAGAGGCGGAAAGCTCCGCCTTATCGAATACGGAAGCCAGGTGCACTTTGCCCACGACATGAAGCGGGCCGGCAGGGAGGGATTCTCCCTCTTCTCCGCCGCGTCCGCGGAGGCCAATGAGATCCTCAGGGACTATGACCCCGAAGCCTATGGGGATCTCTCCCTCTTTTCGGATCCCATCGGGCAGTTTCTCACAGCCCTGCATCGCTGCTGGGATGACGAAAAAGGACAGATTGTGCTGGATTCTGAGAATCTGAGGGCCTGTTTTGCCTCGGGCTGGCTGAACGATCCGGATCATGGGCTCTCAGGGAACACGTATCTCAGGGAGCTGGAAAGCCTTCTGCCGGCCTTCCGGGACTGCAGGACCCCCGGCGAGTGGAAAGAGCGGGCTGGCTTTCTGAGAGAAGCCTGCCGGAAGGCAGTGTCGGCCTTTGATGAGGCGTCCGGAAATGGGGAGGGGAAGGACCGCTGGAAGAGCGCGCTGGGAAATCCGCTTCTTTGCTTCGGCGTCTTTGCCGCGGGAAGAGAGACAGGAGGGGAAGACAGTCTGGAAAAAATATCGCAAATTCCGGAAATCCAGGAGATCAAAGGGATAAAGAGGCAAGGCAGAAATCATGTCCGAAGAGATGGGACAGATGCGGTGATTTCTCTCATCATCTGTCTCACGGAGATTCTGAATATCCTTTTTTCAGGCAGCAGCATGACGAGCATCGGGGAATATCTCGACCTGCTTTCGAAGATCCTCAGGGATTTGTCCATGGGGAGCAAGTGGGAGCAGAAACAGCTTGAGGCTGCCGGAAGGCTGTTCAGATCCCTGAAGACATCCGCCATCGCCCCTGTTCCCTTAAGGGCGACAGACCTGGCTATGGCCTTCCGCCTGCTGGCACAGGGGATTCTGGGGGAGGAAGATTCCGCCAGAAAAAGGCTTGTCAGAGGCCTCGAGAGCCTGGAAGCGGTCCACATCGAAGGGAAAGAGAAGCTGCACATCTGCCTTTCTGGTCTCTCTGAACTGCCCGGAAAGAGCCGGGGCTATGCCTGGCCGCTCACAGGGACGATGATGGAGAGATGCAGGGAGAAGCTGACCGGGGAAAAGCGCGTGCTTGTTGAGGCCCTGGAGGAGCTTCTGAGAGCCAGGCCAAAAGCCAATCGTTTCTTTCTCTACCAGGCTTTTCAGAACCGGACACTTGAAATCTCCTGGATCAGGGAGCGGAGCGGGAAGATCTCCCCGCCGTCCCCTTATGTGATGATGCTGATGAGGAGGGCCGGAGTGAAGATCGAAGGGCAGCGGCAGCACATGATCAGCTTCAGGGATCCTGCGGATCTGGGAGCCGGTATAGAAGCTGGAATCGGGACTGGGACAGAAGCAGTGAAGCCCTTTGAGCTGGACCTCTGGGGGAAACGCTTTCTTCCCAAGGAGGCCAAGATGGCTTATGCCCTCTGTCCAAGCCGCTATCTTCTCGGATACGTGCTCTCCCCCTATCCTTTCTTCCGGGAGATTTTCCTTCAGAACTATGCGCTGGGCGGCCTGATTACAGCCCTCTGTCAAAGAATGGAGGCGGAGAATCCGGATCGCATCGCAAAGGAGGTCCTTCAGCTCTTCCCCGCTCTGCGGCGGGCGGAGCGGCGCCAGATCCTGGACTACCTGCTCATTCGGGATGAGGGAAACGAGATCTCCCATGGGCAGAGTACAGCCTATGGGGGCAGGGAGTACACAGAGGAGCGTCTGCGCGTCCTTTTTCCGGACCGGGGCCTTCTTTCATCTGCCCTCTCGGCATATGGGAACCTGGGCCAGAGAAAATCCGGACCGGTCGATCTGGAGAGCCCGCCGGCGCAGAAGAAGGTCTGCGTGTTCTGCCCGCATCAGGGGATCTGCCGGAACGCCCTTTATGCCGTGGATGACTGCGGGGAGGCGGAGAACTATTATGAATGAGATCGATGAAAACTTCTGGAGAGCGGCCGCAGCTTCCTGGTCTTTCCCGGAGATGCGGGAGAAAAAGAAACAGGACTATGACAGAATGCGGGATCTTGCCGGCTCCTTTACAAGTGAGATCCCGGAATTTGATCTGGAATCGGAGAGGTTGAGCGATGAACTTTCAGACTTTCTCTTTGGATCAGATTGAGCTGAGTGAGGAACAGAAGGACTGCCTGAGATACAGTGGAAAGAAAAACCCGGACCTCTGCATAAAAGGACGGGCGGGGTCCGGGAAAAGCCTGGTCCTTCAGATCGCAGCCCGTGACATCCTGGCGAAACGTGAGATGGGCCAGATCCATAAGGCGGCCCTCTTTACCTACAATCAGACCTTGGCAGACTACTCTGCTGAAGTGCTGAGACTGACTTCGGAAGACCGGGAGTATCTGACCATCGGAACACTGAACCGCTATGTCACAGATCTTTTTGTCAGTATGCATGGCCCTTCCTGGAGATCTCTGGACTCTCAGTCGGGCAGGGACCGGGAGCTCAGGCAGCGTCTCATGATGAAGGCCCAGCAATCAGCCCTTGAGAAGCTGGGGGGATCCCTTGGGGCCAGGCTGTTTTCAGCGGCGTATATCCAGAAACTGAC
>CADBUA010000114.1 GCA_902797665.1 uncultured Lachnospiraceae bacterium
CCGCGAGCGTGAGAATCTGCATAAAGCTGGCGCGAGCGGCAGAAGATAAGGGAGGATTTGAATTGCCCTACGATTCTTATGAAAGCCCGCTGTCCAAGCGGTATGCCAGCCGGGAGATGCAGTATCTCTTCTCCCAGGAGAAGAAGTTCAAAACCTGGCGTCGGCTCTGGCTCGCGCTGGCTGAGACGGAGCGGGAACTTGGCCTTGAGATAAGTGAGGAGCAGCTTGAGGAACTGAGGGCCCATCTCAGTGATATCAATTATGCGGATGCCGAGGCCAGGGAGAAGGTGGTCCGTCATGACGTGATGAGCCACGTGTACGCCTATGGCCTCCAGTGCCCGAAGGCCAAAGGAATCATCCACCTGGGCGCGACCAGCTGCTATGTCGGAGACAACACAGACATCATTCTCATGCGGGAAGGACTGGACCTGGTTCACAGGAAACTGGTCTCTGTCATCGGCAGACTGGCTGAGTTCGCGGAGAGCTATAAGGATCTGCCGACCCTGGCTTTCACACACTTTCAGCCGGCTCAGCCGACCACTGTGGGAAAACGTGCCAGTCTGTGGCTGAACGAGTTTTTGATGGATCTGGAGGATGTTCAGTATGTCTCCTCCAGCCTGAAGCTTCTGGGCTGCAAGGGGACCACCGGGACCCAGGCCTCCTTTCTCGAGCTGTTTGATGGAGATCAGGAGAAGGTGGATCGGATTGATCCCATGATCGCGGAGAAGATGGGATTCTCCGCTTGTGTTCCGGTTTCCGGGCAGACCTACTCGCGGAAGGTGGACAGCCGCGTTTTGAATGTTCTTTCCGGCATCGCGGAGAGCGCTTCCAAGATGGCGGGAGATATTCGGCTTCTTCAGCATCTGAAGGAAGTGGAGGAGCCTTTTGAGAAGAGTCAGATCGGCTCCAGCGCTATGGCCTACAAGAGAAACCCGATGCGGTCCGAGCGGATCGATTCTCTGGCCCGGTATGTGATTATCGATGCGCTGAATCCGGCAGTCACAAGTTCTGTTCAGTGGTTTGAACGGACCCTGGATGATTCGGCGAACAAGCGCCTTTCGGTCGCGGAGGGCTTTTTGACCATTGATGGGATTCTTGATCTCTGCCTGAACGTGACGGATGGCCTTCGGGTCTATCCCAAGGTGATTGAACGTCATCTCATGCAGGAGCTCCCCTTTATGGCTACCGAGAACATCATGATGGATGCAGTCAAGGCTGGCGGGGATCGGCAGGTGCTTCACGAGCGGATCCGGGAACTTTCCATGCAGGCAGGAAGGCGTGTGAAGGAAGAGGGGAAGGACAACAACCTTTTGGAACTGATCGCTGAAGATGCCATGTTTGGAGTCAGCCTGGAAGAGCTCCGGGAAAAGATGGATCCGAAAAAGTATGTCGGCTGCGCCCCCTGCCAGGTGGAAAAGTTCCTGGAGACTGTGGTCAGACCGGTACTTATGAAGTATCAGGATGAAGTAAACGAGAAGGCGGACATCTCCGTGTGAGACCGTGTGATGTGCCGGGCGCCCGGAGGGAGTCCGGCTTTGTTTTGTTGAGTTTGGAGGAATGATTATGGTCCAGGCAGTCGTAGGCGCCAATTGGGGCGATGAGGGAAAGGGAAAGATAGTTGATACACTCTCGGACCGTGCTGATATCGTAGTGCGGTATCAGGGAGGAGCAAACGCAGGCCACACCATTGTGAATCAGTATGGGAAGTTTGCCCTGCACACGCTGCCGAGCGGAGTATGTCACCCGGACGTCTCCAACGTGCTGGGCAATGGAGTCGCGCTGAACATTCCCCTGGTCATGAAGGAGATTACAGATCTGGTCTCACGCGGCGTTCCTGAGCCAAAGCTTCTGATCTCAGACCGGGCCCAGGTCGTGATGAGCTACCACATCCTGCTCGACCAGTATGAGGAAGAGCGGCTGGGCGGAAAGTCCTTCGGCTCCACGAAGTCCGGCATCGCTCCCTTCTTCTCGGACAAGTACGCCAAGATCGGATTCCAGGTCTCAGAGCTCTTCGATGATGAGATCCTGGCTGACCGGATTGAGCATATCCTGCCGCTCAAAAATGCCTTGCTGACAGGTCTTTATCAGAAGGAAGCCCTGACAGTGGAAGGGCTGATGGAAGAACTTCACCGTTACAGGGATCTGGTTGCGCCTTACGCATGTGACACCGCTTCCTACCTGGAGAATGCCTGCCGTGAAGGAAAAACCATCCTTCTGGAAGGACAGTTGGGCACGATGAAGGATCCGGACCACGGAATCTATCCCATGGTCACCTCCTCCCCAACACTGGCGGGCTACGGGACCATTGGAGCAGGCCTTCCACCCTACGCCATCGATAAGGTAATCGCGGTCACCAAGGCTTATTCATCCGCAGTCGGAGCGGGGGAGTTTGTCTCAGAGATCTTCGGGGAGGAAGCCGAGACACTCCGGAACCGCGGCGGAGATGGAGGAGAGTACGGGGCTACGACCGGGCGCCCGCGCCGTGTCGGCTGGTACGATGTGGTAGCTTCCCGCTACGGATGCAGGCTCCAGGGGGCTACTGATGTCGCCCTCACCGTGCTCGATGTCCTGGGTTACCTGGATGAGATCCCGGTCTGCACAGCCTATGAGATTGATGGGACAATCAGCACGGACTTTCCGACAACACCGCGTCTGAAGAAGGCAAAACCAGTCTGGGAAAAGCTTCCGGGATGGAAATGCCCGATCCGTGGGATTCGGAACTATGAGGATCTGCCGGAGAACTGCCGCAGCTATGTGGAGTTCATCGAGAGCCGGATTGGCTGCCCGATCACGATGATCTCCAATGGTCCGGGGAGGGAGGACATCATTTACCGGGAGAGCCGGATCAGAGAGGATGCTGTATGAAGATTGCCCTTCTGAGTGCCCTGGCTTTGGGCTTTCAGCTGTTTCTGTTTCTCTCCGCAGGGACCCTCCTTCAGAGGGTCTTAAAGCGGGAATTGTCCCTGACGGGCAGCCTTCTTTTGGGGTATTTCTCTGTCTTCTCCCTGTTTGAGATTGTCTGTCTGACGGCGGAGCTTCGGCTGACCTCTCTGACATCCCTGAGCTTTGTCACAGGGATTCTGGCCTTCTGCCTTCTCGCATTCGGGATGATCTTCGGGATCTCCCGCTGGAAGTCTTACCTTTTATCGATCAGGGAGAGGCTTTCCCTGCATGGGTGGACCTTTTTTCTGCTTCTGGGGGCGCTCCTTCTGACCCTTCTTTTTGTCCTTCTCTACTCGGATGCTTCTTCGGATTCGGACTATTATGTGGGACAGGCAGCCACGGCTCTTTTTACCGATAGCATTGGGCGCTTTGATCCGACCAACGGCAGGGCCCTCACCGTTTTTAAGCCCCGCTACGCTTTTTCCATGTATCCGTACTGGAGTGCGGTGGCAGCGAAGTGCTTCCATATCCCGGCGATTGTCGAGTCCCGCTCCATCATGAGTGTGATCAACGCCCTGATGTCTGTTCTCTGCCTCTACCGCCTGGGCATGGCTCTGTTTTTTGAAGTGCCCGGGAAGGGGGACGGCGGGAAAAAATGCCCGGAAGCGCTTGCGTCGCAGCGCTCAGCCCTCTTTTGCGTGATCGTCCTGTTTCTTCATGTCTTTTCTTCGACGATTTACCTGCCAGGGATCTTTCTTTTGACCCGGTCCTTTGAGGGGAAGGCTTCGATCGCGAATATCGTGATTCCTTCTGTACTGACGATTGCGGTCTCTCTCTGGAGGAGGAGGGATGAGTCAGCCTTCTGGGAGCTCTTCCTGGTGAACTTCGCGGCAGTGTGTTTTTCGGCCAGTGGAATGTTCTCTCTGGCCCTTTCCCTTGCGGCGGTTTTCCCGCTTGCTTTCATCCGGAAAAAGCCCAGTTATCTCCTGGGGCTTTTCCTCGGGAGCCTTCCCGTTTTGCTCTGGGCAGGCGCATACGTGCTCGCGAGCCGCGGAGTCTTTGTGATGGCTGCTGTGACAGGCCGATAAGGAGGGAATCATGGAAGGCGTAAAAGTTTCAAGCTACGGACTTTACTTTGTCTTCGAGTGTCTCCGGCGCTACCTGGGAGGAAGCTGGTATATTGCCGGGCTTTTTCTGCTCGGGCTGCTGATCTGGCCCGTGCTTTCCCGTAAAAAGTCCGCTGACGGGGAGGAGAGCGTGTCAACCATCAGTTGGATGAATCTGACCATCGTTCTCTTCCTGGCGCTCACTGCCTGCAATCCCTTTCTGGTGATGAAGATTGTTCCGAAGATTGGGATGACTTCGGTCTACTACCGGATCTTCTGGGCGCTTCCCTTTGTGACCGGGGCAGCGTATTACCTGACTCTTCTCTACGGGAAGCTCCGATCCGCTGTACTGTCGCTTCTCCTGATTGTGGGGATTCTGACAGCGTCCGCTTTCGTCATGGGTCTCAATCCTGGAATTCCCAATCTAACGGTCCCCAGCAATGTCTACAAGGTGGATGGGGCGATTCCGGTTCTCTGCGAAGAGATCCACAGGGACTTTGAAAAGACAGAGAGCTTTCTGGAAGCGGAGGAAGATCTCGGAAGAGACGACTTTCGGACACTGACAGGGGCCAGGCAGCTGGTGCGGACGATGCCCCGCTGCATCTTCCCCTTTCAGCTGGAGTTTGCAGTCCGCCAGTATGACGCGGGGATCGCGCTGACCTTCGACCGGAATCTTCGCCTCTACTATGAAGGAAACCGCTCAACCGGTATCAGCTATGAGAATTCTGAGAAGTATCACCGGCGTGCTCTGATCCTTAACGTGATGTACGGTTATGACGATACCGCCTCAGAGAAGGCATTCAGAAAAGCCATGGAGAAGACAGGGACGGATTATCTGGTGGTCGAGAAGGACCGCTGCAATGAACTTTTTTTGAATGCTGTCTGCAACAGGGTCTCTGAAATCGCGGGCTATGTAATCTTCCGCTATGAGCTCTGAGTGGCTCTGATTCGTCGCATCGCCAGGCGGTGAGATCAAAAACCAGACTGTCCAGTCAGCTTTTTCGATCCTTGCGCTGTGCGAGAAAATACAGAACAAAAGCCCCCGGCATTGCCGGGGGCTTTTGTCTGGGCAGATACAGTAAGCAGGTAAAACACAGAGAGTTACCCGCTCCGATCATTACATGTCAGGACTTTTCTTTGGATTCCCCGGACGGATCAGAGCCGCTTGTGTCATGATTCAGCCGGGACAGGACTTTTGCGATCAGGAGGATTCCGTAGAAAAGTACCGGAATGAGTACGGTCAGAACTACGGATGCCATGAAAAAGCGCGTGGTCTCCGCGCTCCCAAAGACGCCGAGCAGGAAGGTGGTCAGGTAAAGCCCGGCAAGAATCAGCACCCCGATCAGGGCCAGGACCCGTTTCAGGATGGGGGTTTTCTTCATTTCGCTCTGTTCTGACATGGCAGCTCCTCCTAAGATATGAACCGGGACTTCGATACTGATCCCGATTGATTTCATTGGCGTCTCAGCGCCAAAACGCTTCTGACATATGTCTGATTATAACATCTATACTCAGGCTGGAAAAGAAGAGGGCCGGAAGGAAGCCCTTTCGAGCTCAGGACACATCGATAAAAATCGATGAATACGGCTCTGACAATGCATTTTCAGAAAAAAGGCTGGAATTGAGGCAACAGAGGCCAGAGAACCCGGAGATGGAACAGAGAAACCGTTTTCCCGGAGAGGCCGGAGGAGCTTGAATGGGAGAGGGGCATTCAGAGGCGCAGCCCCCATTCTGAGCGGACTCTGGAGCTTCCGGCCTGGGAATCATTGAAAAAGGAAAAAGGATGGACTATACTGAACCGGCATCCGGGGAGGCGTTTATTTATATAACTCCGGAGAGAAGAAGCATACACGATAGAGTTGATTTGTAGAAGGATTCGAGGATAAAAGATGACACTGCTGGAACAATGGAATTCGGTTGCTTATGATCAGAATGCGGACAGAAAGAAGCTGGCGAAATTCTGGGAGGATCACTGCGATCTGGAGAAGGGCGTCTATGAAAAGCTCCTGGAGCATCCGGATGAGGTCGTGACAGGAACGGTTAAGGAGCTTTCGGAGAGGTTCGAAGTACCTGTTCAGGATATGGTTGGGATTCTGGATGGCATTCAGAGCTCCCTGATCAAGGAGAACCCGCTTGAGACCATGGACGAGGATACGGTCGTCAATCTGGGATTCGACAAAGAAAAACTGTTTATGAACATGGTCGATAACAGGGCAGAATGGCTGTACCGCCTGCCCGCGTGGGAATCAATCTTCGATGAGGTGAAGCGGAATGAGCTTTATCGTTTAGGGAAGCGCATGCACACTGTTGTAAAGCCGAAGAGAATCGGGCGCAATGATCCCTGCCCATGTGGGAGCGGAAAGAAGTACAAGCTTTGCCACGGAAAGACAGCAGAGCTTGCCGCAGCGCTTCAGGAGCTTCTTGCCTCCAGAGAAGCGTAAGGAAGTATTAGATTGATGGGAGCTCTCATGGGGATTCTGGGGGTGGTTTTTGCCGCTTATTACCTGGTCATCGCCCTTTATGCCGGTCCAGGCGCGAATTTCGCCTGGATTTGGATCCTGCTGGCGGGTCTGTGTTTTCTTCAGACTTTCAGCAGACAGGGGCACAGGGCTGTCTCTTTGGCGGCAGGATCCGCTTTCCTGTTTTTGGCCCTGCTTTTGGGGCTTTTCTCTGTCTTTGTGCTGCGGGGCATGCGCGGTGAACTGCCGGATCAGCTGGACTATGTGATCGTTCTGGGCGCCCAGGTGCGGGGAACCCAGCCCTCACGGTCCCTGAGGCTGAGGCTTGACATGGCGAAGACAGTCGCGGAGAAGGAACCAGAATGCATCCTGATCCTGTCAGGCGGCCAGGGGGACAACGAGGACATCTCGGAAGCGATGTGTATGTGGGAGTATCTCAGAGAGAAAGGGATCCCAAGGGAGCGCTGCATCCTGGAGGATCAGTCTGGATCGACCCGGGAGAATCTTCTTTTTTCTGACACGCTCACCGGATGCGCTTTAAAAAGGTGCGGGATTCTTTCCAATGACTTCCATATCTACCGGGCTGTCCGTCTGGCGAAGAGTCTTGGCTACCGGGATCCCTGCGGAATCCCGGCGCCCTCGGACCCGATTATGCAGCTGCACTTTGTGGTCCGCGAGGCAGCCGCTCTGGCGGTGTCCTGGCTCAGAGGATTTCTCTGAAAAGTAAACCCCGCGCTTTTGGAAAGGCTTATGCAATGTCTGAAAGGAG
>CADBUA010000115.1 GCA_902797665.1 uncultured Lachnospiraceae bacterium
CTCTTCGCCATTGGCTGGGGCTTCCTCTTCACCATGACCTTCTACAAAAGCGGAAGCCTTCTCATCCCGATCCTTGTTCATGGGATCATCAATGCTTCCTCCCTCTTTTCAAAGGCAGAGGGGACATCCGCCATGAATCTTTTCCATATCGCCTGCGTTCTTGTAGTCGCCATCCTCTACTGCCTTTATCTCCGGCGCCTGAAGACCGGGCTATCAGAGGATCCGAAGCCTGGCTCATGATACAGAACTCCAGTCCAAAAGCTCCGCCCGAAAGGAAAGCCTGCCCAGAAATGGAGGGCGGAGCACGGAGCCAGACGCAGCGCCTCCTTTCTGGACGGTCGTCATACATTTATGCCCGCGAGCGGCTATGTTCTGCTGAAGCAAATGGGAAGCCAACGCTTCCCGTGTCAGGTCTCAGCAGGCTCCTTTTCCCTCACAGGCCAAAGTCAAAGATGCTCATCTGCCTGTCCGCCCAGGATCTCTGCTCCATCTCGTGGACCTGATCCTCCGCTTCCAACTGACCCACCAGAAGAGGAGAGGCAGGATCATGCGCTCTCCGGTTCCGGAGGACATTCTCCCGGGACGTGTTGGCGTAGCAGTAGCGGCAGAAATGCCCGCAGGTATCATATTGACCGATATCTCCGGAGAGAAAGCAGGCGCAGCTGTCCCTGTTGGGTTTCCGCTTCGGGAAGATCAGCCTGGTCCCTGCCGCCTTCTCCCAGATTTCCTCTGTCATGCAGCCCCGGCAGTCCGCCCCGTAGACAGAGAGCTCCTCCCCCTCCCCGCAGGGTCTCACCAGCATGCCATAACGCTGCGCGATTCTGATGATCTCCTTCCCCAGAAAAAGCCTTTCCTCCTTCGGCACCCGCTCCGCCTCCGGAAAGTTCCGCTTGACCTTCTCATAGAGGTCAATGAAGCTGATGATACACACCTGGGTGAAACCCGACAGTTCCCGGGCAATCTCCTCAAAGTCCTGAAGGTGCCTTTTTACAGTGTAGACCTCACTCAGAAAGATCGGATCATACCTCCAGGCAATGCGGTCCACCCCGACCAGAGAGGAAAGTCTTCTGAAGGAGGAAAGGACCTCCTCCCGATCCGGGACATTCGGTTCAATCTCTCTCCCGTAGGGAGTGATGGTCACGTGCCAGTACATGGGATAGTCCTTTAAAAGATCCATGCGGTCCAGCATGGGGGCTGGATTCTTTGAGCAGAAACCGATCACATCGACCAGCTCCGGAGACAGGCTGTAGCATGTCACAGAACGGGGATTGTAGGGATTTCGGACATAGACAAAGCCCTCCCGGATCCGGTTGAAAAACCAGTCCGCATAGAAAGCGGGGATATCCGTCCTCTGTCCTGTCTGAAGAATCATCTGTCCACCTCCCGAAGTAAAATCCATGCAGCTGTCCTGTCGCAGGCGCCTTTGGGCATTCGGCCGGCGCAAAGCGGACTGGACAGCTGCAAATCCATAAACCTGACAGCTGAAAGCAAAGACTCCACAAAGCCGTAAACCCACTGTGTTTCCTGTATTTCTAACCCTGAATCTGTCTGAGAGTCTGGCGGATCCTGCTCTCTATGCTTCCTGGCAGCGGCAGCGCCCGTCCCTCAGCATGCTTCTCTTCGCCTGACCCAGGCAGATGCTGCCATTCCTGAGGACTATTTTATCACAGCGGAGCATCCTCCTCCGGAGAAGCTGGCCGAGAGAGGCCTGAGACAGAGCAGAGAAAGGCTCAGATGAAAGGCTCAGAATCTCAGGGAAGTCTCATAGAGAGTCTATAGAGAGGCTCGGAAAGAGCCGAAGAAGAAATCCGAAGAAAGTGCTGAAAAATGCCTGTCTGGCTGTGCCAGGCAGGCTTTTTGATTGATTTTGATTCTCTTTTCCTTTGCTATTATATACTATGCTTTATTTTGTTTTATTGTTATTTCATTCCAATATTATCTTTTTGCTGATTTTGGTCTTTCCTTTTTTGTTTTTCCTGCTCTTTTGTTCTTGTCCTTTGCATCTTTCTGCCGGCTTCTGTCCCGATCTGCCCAGCTCTCAGCGCGAAAGCCATATCTGAGGCAGGGTCCGCAGCTTCCCGCTTTTCAGGAATCAAAGCGCTGCGCTCTCGGTCTGTTCCTCCCCTGCCTGAAGCGCCTCTGCCGGAACCGTGATCTCCACCGGCGTTTCAAAGTCATAGTCATAGGCCAGGTTCAGGACTGGAAGCTCCAGAGAAAGCTCCGGAGCGCTCTCTCCCTCTGTCTCGGTCCCGGTCATAAACATAGAACCGAACATATCCATCAGGGAGGAGAAATCACTTTCGGAAAGGTCCAGCTGAGCATGGACCGGAAGGAAGGTCTCCGCGTCATAGTCACTGGTCATATCCATGTTGAGGCAGCCGAAGATCGTGGAAACAATCATACTGGTCATATCCAGCGTTGAAGAATCCAGCGCTTCCGTCTCACCCGCATCGCTGAGCTGAGACTGGAAAGCCTCGGAACTCATCACCGCAGTGATCAGTTCTGCGAACATCTCTCCAGGGATCTGCTGGTTCAGCTCCAGGCAGGTCTTCCCGTTCACATCCACCGTCCCCTCTTTCAGCTCAGACTTCTCCATGAGCTTCTCCTGGAACGCCTCGATATCAACGCCATACAGCTCCGTAAAAGCAGTGTAGTCCCCTGTGGTGCTCTGCTGAATGGAATCCGCCATCTGCTGCATCAGGTCCTCACTGACCGTTTCAACGATCCAGCCGCTGTCTTCACCCATGCCATTGACATGGATATACTCAGAGCCAGTTCCGTCTTCGTTGCTGACAAAGTACATCTCCAGATCCAGAACGCCCGCCTGTCCCATGGCATCACCCGCCATGGTTCCTTTCATCGACATCGCAAAGGGCTCCTTGCTCAGCTGCATTGCGATATCCACCGTTCCTGTTGCTTCCATTGAGCTGGCCCCTTCGCCTGCGCCCATATGGAGGAGGACATCCGCCTCCCCGGTCATGTCCATGCAAAACGCATTGATGCCGCTCTGGGCCGCCTGGGCCTTCTCATAGAGTTCCTGCACAGTCATCTCCGAAGCGAACGCGGCTGTGGGAAGGGACGTGGCAAGAAGAACTGCCAGGAATCCTGCTCTGCTTTTCTTCATCATATTATTTTCCTTTCTATATAAATATATATCACTTGATAAGTTTACTCATTCTTTGATTTACTGTCTTTGATTATCGATCTTGATATGCGATTTTGATTATCACTTTTAGCTTGAAACTTCCAGATGATTTCTTCAGTCAGCAGTTTTTGAACAGTATTTATACCGGGAACCATTCGAATCTGCCAGCTGTGTCACCGGTATATGCCCGCTTCTGCGCGGACTCTTCCAAATGCGGATGTTCAGGCCTTTGAATAGCCTTTGTTTCTGCCTCTGTTTCTGCCTCTGTTTTTCCCTTCCCGCCCCTTTCAGAATTCCGTCTGCGCGAATCCCTCGGATCACTCTCGTATCTCACCGGGGATGTACTCAATATATGCCGGAAAGATCTCTGAAACAAGCAGAAGAGGAGCAAAATAGCGGGGCTTTTGGCATCCGGGGCGCAAAATAGTCTCCGAATCCTGCGTTATACGCCAGAATCGCCGGAACAGAGACAGCATTTCTTCTGCCTTTTCTCTGCTCCCCAGATCTCCCAGTTACTCCAGGTTCAGCTTCCGCTTCAGCGTCTCGATGGAGATCAGGCTGAAGAGGACAGTGTAGAGACCGCTGCGGA
>CADBUA010000116.1 GCA_902797665.1 uncultured Lachnospiraceae bacterium
GCCTTTGGCCAGGAGACGATAAAGGAAAGCCAGACGGAATCTTTGGAGAAGCCGCGCCTTCTGCTGAGCCAGGACGGTGAAATCGACGATATGAACTCTCTGATCCACCTGCTGCTATATGCCAATGAGATCGACATCGTGGGGATCATCCAGTCGAGCTCCAAGCTCCACTACAGAGGGACGGAGGAGCTGGAGCCTCTCCGCTGGTGCGGTACAGACTGGATGTACAGCTATCTTGATGCCTACGAGGAGGTTTACCCGAACCTCTCAGCCCAGGATCCGGACTATCCGGAGCCGGATCAGCTGAGGAGCATCACGAAGGTCGGAAATGTCGACAATGTCGATGAGATGCAGGAGGATACCGAAGGGTCAGATCTGATCCGGGCGCTTCTTCTGGATGAGGATCCGCGAATCCTTTATGTGGCTGTCGGGGGTGGCTTCAACACCTTTGCCCGGGCCCTTGCTTCCATCGAAGAGGACTATCAGGGGACAGATGCCTGGGAGGAGATCTATGACAGGATCTGCAAAAAGGTCATTGTCAACTGCTGGGGCAAGCAGGATGCCACTTACACGGACTACATTCAGGATGCCTGGGAGGACATCAAGGTGATTGATGTCGCTGCTGCCTCCCTGTCCTACGGCTACTCTTATGGAAAGACGGATCTTCCGGAACCTGCCCGCAAGAAGATGGAGGGCAGCTGGATGCTGGAAAAGCTGCTTCAGGGTCATGGCGCGCTGATGGACCTCTACGCCGTATGGGGAGATGGAAAGTATTATGAAGGGGAGGACCCGGATCAGCAGTTCGGCTCCAATGAGGATATGCTTTCCTCCACCAACTGGTGGGGAGGAAAGATGGGTCTCATCTACAACCGCTATGATTTCCTCTCCGAGGGAGACTCCCTCGACTGGATGCGCCTGATCCCCACGGGACTCCGGAGCCTGGAGGATGCGTCTTACGGCGGCTGGGGCGGAAGATACGAATTCAAGGGTGTCAAGGACCACGAGAACATCAGCTGGTATGCCTCCGCGGACAGCAACTCCCTCTCTCCCTGGATTGAGGCGATCCAGGATGATTTCGCCGCCAGAGCTTCCTGGTGCACGGCCAGGACCTATGAGGAGGCAAATCATGCCCCCTCCCTGTCGATCGAGGAGGGAACGGACCTCACGGCAAAGGCCGGGGAGGAGATCCTCCTCCATCCTCTTGCGGAGGATCCGGACGGGGATGCGGTCACGCTTCTTGCTTATCAGTATGCCCCTGCGGACAGCTATCCGGATCAGATTGACGAAAACGGGGATGAGACCGCCACAATCGCTCCAAAGCTGGAAGGCGATGTCATCAGCTTCAAAATCCCGGAAGACGCAAAGGCGGGAGAGACGATCCACCTCATCGTGGAGGCAGTCGACCAGGCTTCCCTGCCCATGCATCATTACGCCAGGGTTATCATCAGCATCAGCTGATCGCCGTATCCTGAATGGGGCGGCGCTCAGGTCGGACATCTGCCGCAAAAGCAGCTGGCAGATCCGGTCGCTTCCCGCCATGGCGGATTGAGACAGCCGTCCCTATGGGGCGGCTGTCTTAATCTCTTCTGGATCGCCTGGGAGATCTGCTCCCTCAGTTTAGATTGTTATTGTGTGGATTTCACAGGAAAGTGGAAGATGGCTGCGCCTTTCGCACTCAGGCTGCGGCTCATGCTCCGGGGGATCATCTGAAGGATCAATCCGTCATGCCTATGAGCCGAAATCTCAGAATCCTGCCCGCCCAGAGTTCCGTCATAGCATTTTACAGTAACAGTCTGAGTCTGAAAGGCGTGCAGCTGCCATGGCCGCTTACGGGTGGAAGGATTGCATTGCATATTCTTGCGGAGGAGAGAGGAATTCGCTATATTAAAAAAGAAATCTGAAATGTGCTGCTTCCAGGTGGTTCCAGATGATATCAGAAGGGAGGATCAGCCATGGTCAGTATCCTGGAACAAATCGACGGCATCCTGTACTATCCAGTTCTCATCATTGTGATGGCTGCCGCAGGTCTTTACTTTTCATTCCGCACGAAATTTGTTCAGCTCCGCCTGTTTGGGGATTCCTGCCGCCTCATGACGGAGAAGGCGGAGGGGCAGAAGGTTTCCTCCTTTCAGGCCATGATGGTCTCCACGGCCTCCCGGGTCGGTACCGGAAACATCATCGGTGTCTCCACTGCCATCTGCATCGGAGGACCGGGTGCGCTGTTCTGGATGTGGATCATGTGCATCATCGGCGCCTCCTCGGCTTTTGTGGAGAGCACCCTGGCGCAGATCTACAAGCAGAAGACAGAGGATGATCGCTATTACGGGGGACCGGCCTACTACATTGAGCACGCGCTCCATTCCCCGCAGATAGCAGGGATTTTCTGCGTCTTTCTGGTCCTGACCTACGCTTTTGGCTTCAACCTGCTCTGCTCCTATAACCTGCAGTCCACCTTTGCGTTCTATTCGTTCTACAATTCAGGCAGCACGCCCGTCATCATCGGGGTGATTCTGGCGCTGCTGTTCGGCTACTGCCTTCTGGGCGGAGGAAAAAGGATCATTAAAATCACCTCGACCATCGTCCCCTTCATGGGGATCGCCTATGTGTTACTCTCGCTGATCGTGATTCTGGTCAACTTCACCCACATCCCGGCCATGTTTTTCCTGATCCTGAAAGACGCTTTTCGTTTCAAGGCGATCTTCTCGGGCGTAGCTTCCTCCTGCCTGGTTCTGGGGATCAAGCGGGGGCTTTACTCCAACGAAGCCGGCGTTGGAAGCGCTCCGAACGCCTCCGCCTCGGCCCATGTCAGCCACCCTGTCAAACAGGGGCTGGTCCAGACCCTGTCGGTTTATGTGGACACACTGCTTCTCTGCACCGCCACAGGCCTTTTGTGTCTGTCCACCGGGGTCCCCTATAACAGTGATGTCAGTGGCGCGCCCTATGTGCAGAACGCCGTCTCCACGGTTTTCGGCCCAATCGGACCGAATTTCATCACGATCGCGATGATTCTGTTCGCCTTTACCACCCTGATCGGCAACCTCTACTATGTGGACAACGCGCTGATCTTTCTAAATGGAAAGAAGCTTCCCTCCAGGAGCTTTATGAAAGGATTCCATATCGTCTGCACGGTCGTTGTATTTGTCGGCTGCCTGATCCCGATGGATGCCGCCTGGGCTTTGGCGGATATCACGATGGGTCTTATGACCCTGATCAATCTGCCCGCCTGCACCGTCCTCTCCAGAAC
>CADBUA010000117.1 GCA_902797665.1 uncultured Lachnospiraceae bacterium
ACAGAAAAGGCCCGGCTTCCGCCGGGCCTTTTAATGTGTGTAAGGCAGAGCGTCCGTTTTCATGCAGTTTTCATAAAAATACCCCGCTGTTTTTGTGGAGGTTTCACTATTGGCAAAGAGGACGCTCTTGAGTATGATGAAGGAAAGATAAATAAAGACATTTAACAAAATGAATCAAGATAATGGGCGGGCTGGGAATGGGAGTGTGCCGGGGGGAATTCTGAGATCGGACAGTATGGCAGCACGCCCAACGCTGAAGCCTATAGCCGCGAGCGTAAGAATCTGTGAAAACGCGAGCGGGCATATTTCGGTGAACACCTGGCAAATGTGAATGCTTCCCGGTATAGACGTAAGGAAACGTGGGCGCCCTGGTGGGTCTGGAATCGAAACAGCACGCCGTCCGGGGGCTGTCCCGGAACAAAACGCAATTCAATGAAGAAGGATCTGCACCCTGGACAGGCCAAAAACCTGCAGGGAGTCCAGAGGAGGAGGACTATGAAACTGACACTTGAGGGAATCAGGGACAGGCAGGCATGGGAGAAGGCAGGGATCGCGCTCCCGGGCTATGACGTGGAGACTGTACAGAGAAATGGAAGAGAGAGACCAGTGTGGGCGCACTTCGGGATCGGGAACATCTTCCGCATCTTTCTCGGAAGCATCGCAGACCGCCTTATCGAGGACGGGGATCTTGACAGCGGCCTCAGCTGTGTGGAGACCTTCGATTATGAGACCGTGACAAAGATCTATCAGCCCTATGACAATCTGGCCCTGGCAGTTTATCTGGCCGGCGACGGCTCAAAACGGGAGAAGGTCTTTGGCTGCTTCGCCGAAGCGGTGGAGGGAAAGCGCACAGATCCGGAGAGCTGGAGCCGTCTTCAGGAGATCTTCAGCGCGGAGAGCCTGCAGATGGTTTCCTTCACGATCACGGAAAAAGGCTATGCTTTGCGCGGCCGTGATGGGCAATACTTTGATTTTGTGAAGAAAGATCTCGAGAACGGGCCGGATCAGGCAGGGAGCGCCATGACCATCGTGACATCTCTCCTTCACCAGCGCTACCTGAATGGCGGGCAGCCTCTGGCACTGGTTTCCATGGATAACTGTTCCCAGAACGGGCAGCTCCTCCGAAACGCAGTCCTCGAGGTCGCCAATGCCTGGAAAGAAAAGGGTTTTGTGGATGAGGGCTTTTTGACCTATGTCTCGGATGAGTCGAAGGTCTCTTTCCCCTGGACCATGATTGACAAGATCACCCCAAGGCCGGGTGAAGAGATCGCCAGGGAATTGACCCAGAGAGGCGTCGAGGACATGGACATCGTCATCACATCCAAGCGGACCTACATCGCGCCCTTTGTCAACGCTGAGGAGCCGCAATACCTGGTCATTGAGGACAGCTTCCCCAACGGACGTCCGCCCCTGGAGAAGGCAGGTGTCTACATGACAGACCGGGAGACTGTCAACAAGTCCGAGCGGATGAAGGTCACGGTATGCCTGAATCCGGTACACTCTGCCCTCGGGCCTTACGGGATGCTGCTGGGACACGAGAACTTTGCTGACAACATGTCAGATCCAGAGCTTCTTGCTCTGGCAGATCTGGTGGGAAAGGAAGGCATGGAATTTGTTGAAAATCCGAAGATCCTCTCCCCGGAAGCCTTCCTTGAAGAGTGCCTGAAAGAGCGTTTCCCGAATCACTTCCTGGGAGACACCTCTGCCCGCATTGTAACCGACGAGTCCCAGGGACTGGCCATTCGTTTCGGCGAGAATATCAAAGCCTGTGCGAAAAAGTACGGGAGCGCGGAGCGCCTTGACGGAATTTCACTGGCACTGGCAGGCTGGCTCCGCTATGTCCTCGGGGTCGATGATCAGGGGCAGCCCTACGTGCTCTCCCCGGATCCCTTAGCTCCGGTCTATCAGGAAGAGCTGAAGCACGTGAAGATCGGGGATCCGGAGAGCGCCGAAGGCGCCCTTCGACCGATCCTGGAGAACGCGAATGTTTTTGGCGTGAATCTCTACGAAGCTGGAATCGGAGAGAAGGTGGAGGCTGTCTTCCGGGAGGAAATCGCCGGAAGGGGTGCCGTGCGCGAAACGCTGAAGAAGTATCTGTCCTGATGCGGAAGTGGAGTCAGACGGAAGCTTTGAAATAACCGCATTTGTCCAGCTGTAATCGCCTTCAGCTGCGAGGCCGGGCTGAGGCCCCTGCACCCGCATGAAATATGCGGTCGGTTTTTCCTTTTGTGCTGTATTTTCACGATTGGATCAGCAGCAGCATAAACTGACTGGAAAACAACAAAAAATACACAGAACACACAAAGAAACAGGGGATGATTTTGGTAATATTTCTCACTTGGCAAAGGACTCTGTCTGAAGTATTATGAGAAAGAATTAAATAAAACGATTTTAGAAAATGAAATGCTGAAAGAGCCTGAGAGGCAGAAAAAACAGGATAAAGGAATTGAACAAATCAGATCTGATTTGAATAGAAGGGGTTTCCCTTCTATATGATGAGGATACACACACAAAGGAGGAAGAAAAGATATGGGAATCGTAGAAAAAATGCGTCTTGATGGCAAGAAGGGATTTGTCACGGGCGGCGCCCAGGGCATTGGCAAGTGCACAGCGACGGCGCTGGCTGAGGCAGGCGCGGATGTGGCCATCGTGGACCTGAACCTGGAGAAGGCGGAAGAGACCGCCAAAGAGATCGCAGAGAAGACCGGTCGGAAGACGATCGCCATTCAGTGCGATGTCACCAAGGAAGAGGATGTCCAGAACATGGTCGACACCGTCGTGAAGGAGCTCGGTGGTCTGGATTTCTGCCATGCCAACGCCGGGATCTGCATCAATGAGCCGGCAGAGTCCATGAGCTACAGGCAGTGGCTGAAGAACATTGATGTCAACCTGAACTCTGTTTTCCTGACGGATACCATCGCAGGCAGGTACATGCTGAAGCAGGGCCACGGCTCGATCATCAACACAGCATCCATGTCCGGGCACATCGTCAACGTGCCGCAGCCGCAGTGCGCGTACAACTCTTCCAAGGCAGGGGTCATCATGCTGACCAAGTCCCTGGCAGTTGAATGGGCAAAGACCGGTGTACGTGTAAACTCCATCAGCCCGGGATACATCGGAACTGACCTGATCATGAACGACTCCAATCTGAAGCCGCTCATTGACAAGTGGAATGGCATGGCCCCCATGGGACGCCTGGGCCATCCGGAAGAGCTGGAGTCCATCGTCGTCTGGCTTGCCGGCGACACCAGCCCCTTCTGCACCGGCACGGACATCGTGATTGACGGCGCGTTCACCTGCTTCTGATGAACTGACCCAGGAATCAAAGCGCTTGGAGGTGCAAAGGACGGGCGCAGTTCGAATGCGCCGGCAGGAGCCTGCGCCGGACTCGTACCTGAACAGCTGCCATTTCTGCGTTGGGAACAAGTAACCTTTCAAGACAATTGAGGAATACACATATAGTAGAGAAGCTGCCTGTCCGTTCGACCAGGCAGCTTCTTTTGGTGTATACTTGTTGCCAACAAATCTGCTGCAGATTATCCTGTGCTGCGGTACATGCAGAGGAACGAAAGATCGTCTGCGGTTAATCTTGAGGCCTCCAGGATAAGTTTGAAAGTCTAATGGGATGATATGATCATTTATATCGCATGCTACTTACAAAAACACACATAGTAAAATATAAACATGAATATAAGTATGAGTATGAGTATAAGTATGAGTATAAATATGAGTATAAGTATGAGTATAAGTATGAGTACGAGTATGAAAACTTCTGGGAGCTGGATTATATTGCGCCATCGTCTGCATCTGAACGCTGACCAAATGGCTGTATAATACCTTTAGGGGATACAGGAAATGCCAGGATAGCCACGGGTGGGGCTACGCTGTGCTGTATGTTTTCCACCGCCAGGGTGAGGCAGATGAAGAAGGCAGACATGAATTCGTACAAGAGGGGATATCGGAAGGGCAGCAGGAAGAAGTCAGTGAAATCTGTCATGGAGTTTTCTGAGGCTATTAGAATCTTACGGGATGTTTATGAGGTGGATGAGGAGATCCTGAAAAAAATGGAAGAACAGCATGAGGCGTACATACAGCAGGAGCTCCAGAAGGCCAAAGATCAGAGCAGCGAGGAGAAGGGGCACAGATCCGAGTGACCAGAATATCGACCTGCTTTTTGGGATACGCTATGGATTTGGACAAAGTGACTACCGATGTGGGATGGAGAATGTCCAATAATTTATTTTAATAAGAAATTTAGATGGATTGAACTGATATAAACTTGCCATAAACTATTTAATCATTTATATTAGTTTGAACATTATGAATAATATAAAAGATACAAATGACATAAATATCAGACAAACATCTATATTCTCTATTCACGCTATGATCCATTCGGATTTGCCAGGTGTTTCGCCGATATATGCCGCGCCAATTCTGCCTCAGATTCCACTTCACAGCCATTGCATAGAACGCTTTATACGCGCGATCAGGGATATCGGCATGAAAGAATCCTTGGCAATGCTGATGAGACTTCCAGGAGAAAATTTATGGCGGGATCCGGCGGCGGTTTGGCCTGAGGCATAGAAGTGAATGGGAGAAATCAACAGCAGGCCGGTTTTCAGGCAGAACAAAAAGAAGGACACGGCGGAGCCGTGTCCTTCTTTCTTCTGCTATTTGTTCCATTCATCTATGCCTTTTTTATGCCTTTCAGCTATAGCGATGCCCTACATGTCCTTCTGTATTCGCATTCTCGTGTCGCTTCGTACCACTTCCGGCTCTATTGGGGCTTCAAAGAATCTTCACCCTCCCCTTTCAAGCAAGCTCATATGTCGGGTGGAGCTGCTGGCCTGGAGCCCAAAATCACAGGTCTTCCTCCATTTTTCTCAGGCACTCCTCCCAGACTTCTCTTCCATCTTCAAAAATATCAGCGAATGCGTCCCGGACCGCGTCGTTCCAGAGCTGCATTTCCTCCTCCATTCCGGCAGCGCGGCTGATGGCCAGGGACATGCTGATGCCTTCCCGGCAGGCTTTGGCGCGGCGGAGCTCTGGCGTGGACTTTTTCAGGCCGAAGAGCGTTTTTCCATAAGACTGATTCGTGCAGGTTTTGAAATAGCGGCGGGCGGCATTTCTGTATTCCCAGTAGCAGGCTGCCTCCTCCGCTTCGGTGAGATGTCCACGATCCTCCAGGCCCAGTGCCTTTCGAGTCCGCTCAAGTTCCGCCCGCGCTTTCACCAGAGGAAAGTTTCTGGTGCGGAAGACGCCGGTCAGAATCAGACACTGCTGCAGGAAGAAATCAACCCTGCGGCCGGGATCTCTGGGGTCTGTGAAACGCTTCTCAAAAAGCGCCTGACGGAGGAGGTCCGCCCTGTCTCTCTCCTCTGGGGGACACGCCTGAAGATGCGCCTCCAGATTTGCCTTCCGCTTTTCAGGGTTGAACTCTTCGTAGAAATCTTTCCAGTTTTCGCTGATCTCGTACATGCTGACCTCCCGCTCTTGTGAAAAGAGAGGGCAGGGACATCGTCCCTGCCCTCCTGATTTTTCTATCTCTTTATTCGGATATGCGTGTATCCCGGCATCCTGCCGCAATGTCCTTGAGCCTGATATTTCAACTGATCCCGCTGATCCGGAAGGTCCCCGTGATCGATACGGGCCTCAGGAACTGCCAGAAATCATCAAAGCTGATTCATCAGGAAGTTCTCGATGAACATACAGGCGGCTCCATGGGAGGTGCTCCGGATCCCCACATCCGTCCTCTGTAACTGGATGAAGGTGGTTTCATCCCGGAAGGTCGAGAATTCATAGACGATCTTCCGGATTTCCTCCAGATCACTCTCTGTAAAGAAAGTGGGGATGCTGCCGCCCAACACGATGATTGTGTCAAAGATCATATGCAGGTTGTTGAGAAAAAGCCCCAGCCAGCCCAGGTAGCGGCCCCAGCGGGTCTGATATTCAGTGTAGAAGGGGGAGTCTGGATTGCTTTTCTCTCTGAAGAATTCCTCCAGTGTAATCTTGTCCTCTGTCAGGGCGGCGGCGCAGAGGTAGGGATCCACACAGCCTCGCTTTCCACAGTAGCATTTTTTTCCACCCGGCTCCAGAGTCATATGCTCGAAGGTTCCGGACCGTCCGTAGATCCCGTGCTGGATGTCTCCGTGCAGGATGATTGCGCCGCCAAGATGCTGGCTGAGGTTGAGGTAGATGGCGTTTCGAAGCTCCGGATTGTCCCAGAGCTCCTTCCTGGCCGCGCATTCTGAATCATGCAGAAGGCAGCAGGGGATCGAAAAATGCTCTCGAAAGCGATCAATCCGGAGGCCTGTGTTGTCAAGAATCACCCCGTAGACGATCTCCTGTCCGTCCGAGGAGATCAGACCCTGGACGGAGAGGCCGATTCCCAGGATGCGTGTAAGCGGGAGATCGTGCTCTCTCAACTGTTCTTTCACATAGTCTGCCAGCTGATCCAGGTAGCTGTCAGTGTCGCTCTTGTACTCCATCGCCCGGCTGTCAAAGAAAAACTGTTTGCCGTAGAGATCGAGGACTGCCATCGAGACTGCGTGCCTTGAGATGTCGATCCCGATGGCAAGCTTTGCGGTGCTGACAGCGGAGTAGGCAGCAGCCTTCCGCCCGATGGAGGAGGAGATCTTTCCAGACTCCTCAATGAGCTCCATTTCGGTCAGGTTGTTTAGATGCTGGGTGACGGTTGGAAGGCTCATGGACAGCGAATTGGCGATTTGCTGCTTGGAGCACAGGGGATTATCGTATATGTAGTGATAAACGTCTGTCAGATTCTTCTTTTTGATATCCGTAAGTGAAAATTTTTCCATAAAATGACTCTCTCTTCATGTCAGAAAAACCTAATCGCTGCGCGCACTTTTTGGAAACAATTTTGTAAAATTATAAGGGGAAAGAAGGGATGCTGACAAATAAAAAAAATGCACAAAAAACAGGATCGGTTTTGTGGGTATCGCACAATGAAAGGCGCTGAAAAGACAAAGTCAGATCTGGAGACCGAAATCGAACGATAAGCTTCTGGGCTGCCTGGGGACCAAAGAAAGAGCCAAAAGGAGATCTGAAAAGGAAAAGCTGAGATGGAGAGGCGAGGGCAGAGCGGCATCCCAGTGCACAGGGCATAGGAGAGCGCTGCGGATCAAATGCTGAGGCTATGAGCTTTCGACAGGACGGAGCGCTTTTGAAAGGCCTTCTTTCCAGCCTTTGAGGCATGAGGATCTGGCTGAAGGACGCAGAATCCGGGAAGCGCCAGGAGCTGGAACTTACCGGCAGAATGAACAAAAGCAGGCGATGGATTTTGTGAGGTTTTGCCAATTGGCAAATCGATCAGAATCCATTATCATGAACTCGAATTAAAGAAAGTGATTTTATAAAACGGGAATCTAAAACAAGAATCTAAAACGAAATTCTAAAACGGGTTCCCAAAAAGGAAAGCTTATGATTAAAGGCTTTGTCCCTGGTCAAATCGACTGGAAGGCGCTGCTTACAGCGGGAAGAGATCCAGAGAAAGAGCGCGGGGCTCCTGCATGACTGTCTTAAGATCGTTTTCAAGGGAAACAGCAAAATGCACAAAATGAAGACCCTGTTTTCGTACAAAGTGCTCTATTGCCAAAGGCGATCAAAGCCAGTATGATGGGCTTAAATAAGGAAAGCCATTTTATAAAATGGTTAATCAAAATGTTCCGGAATTCCCGGCGTGGAGATTTCTGATTTTGAATTTATCGCCCGGGTGGGCGGTGAAGAATACAAACCAACAACATTTTTTCCAAGGAGGAAGAATATGAGGAAGAGATTTCTTGCACTGATCGCAGCAGTATCAATGGTTGTTGCGGCTATGGCTCCGGCAGTCTACGCAGAGGAGACAGAGGCGGCAGTTGAGGGAATTCAGGCGGATGCTGATTTCTACGCGAAGGCGGATCTGAAGAGCCTGGATGGCAAGAAGATTGGTATCACGATTCAGTCCCTGCAGAATGCGTACTGGGCAGGTGTTATGTCTGCTCTGGAAGATGTCCTGAAAGAGAACGGCGCAGAGTACACGATCGTCGCCTGTGACGACAACTCCTCTACCCAGGTGTCTCAGGTTGAGAACTTTATCTCCTCTGGCTGCGACCTCATCATGATCCATCCCTCTGACGCGGACGCGGTTGAGGATGTGGCGATGGAAGCCAGGAACGCTGGCGTCAAGGTGATGTGCTGGGACGATCCGATGGAAGAGACCGATGCGGACTGGGTTCTGGACAACACTGCTCTGGGAAGAGCCATCGGAAACCTTGCAGGTGAGTTCATCAACGAGCATTACAGCGCTGACAACAAGGCTCAGGTTGCCCTTCTCGGACATCCGGAGACCAAGGTCCTTCTTGAGAGAGCGAACGGTATCAAAGAAGGTCTGGAAGAGGTCGCCGGTGGAAATTATGATCTGATCGCTGAGCAGGACGGCCTTGAGGCCAACAAGGCGCAGACCTCTATGGAGACCATCCTTCAGGCACATCCGGACTGCAAGGTTGCTGTCGGTGTCGGCGCTGGCGCGATGATCGGTGCCAACGAAGCGTTCATGGCTTACTACCAGGATGAGATCCCGGAAGAAGTCGGTGTCATCACCACAGACGTGACAAAGCAGCAGCTGAACTCCATCCTTGCGGAGGAGGCCTGCCGCGGCATCATCGGCTTCGAGGGCTCTGATGTCGATACCGCTACCGCATGCGCTTCCATGTTCGCACTGATCCTTGCGGACGAGGTCGGCGGCCACATTGTTTACCGCCAGGTTGCTCCGGTTACCGAAGAGAACGCCCAGAAGATCCTGGACGAGATGTATTGATCAATCGATTCTGAAAGAGATCCCGAACCGCTTCTCCTCCCCGGAGGAAGCGCCCAGGGACGTATAAGGATAAACCGCAGAGGCCGCGGGAGAAGAAAATACCATCTCCCACGGCCCCTTTTTAGCAGAGTAGCCCCGGCGCATCGCACAGGAAACGTGTAAACGTTTCGGCAATCACCTTTGATCAATCGAAGCAGGGCTGCCCATGATCTACCTGGCGGAGAGCACTCCGCCGGACTATAGCAGGAGGCTTTAAATGAGCGACGAATATGTGCTCGAACTTGAGCATATCAGGAAGGAATATCCCGGTGTTGTTGCACTGAAGGATGTCACGCTGCAGCTGAAAAAAGGCGAGATTCTCGCCCTGATCGGCGAGAACGGCGCGGGAAAATCCACGCTGATCAAGTGCTGTTCCGGAGCTGTCGTCCCGACCTCCGGAAAGATCCGCGTAAATGGGAAAGAGTATGACCGGATGACGCCCCAGCTGGCGGCAGAAAACGGCATCGCGATTATTTACCAGGAATTCAACAACGTGGCGGAGCTGTCAGCGGCAGAGAATCTGTTCCTGGGCCGTCCGATCCGCAAGGGAATCACAGTTGACTTCAAGGCGATGGAGCGGGAGGCTCAGAAGGCCTTTGATCAGCTGCGGATTAAGATCAATCCCAAAGCCCTGATGAAGGACCTGACCGTCGGCTTTCAGCAGATGGTAGAGATCGCGAAGGCGATCCAGCAGGACGCGAAGGTGCTGATCATGGATGAACCGTCCGCCCCGCTGACCTCCAACGAGGTCGAAAGCATGTTCCGCGTGGTGGAGCTTCTGAGGAGCCAGGGCGTCTCGATCATCTACATCTCCCACAGACTGGAGGAGATCTTCCGTCTGTCTGACCGCATTGAGGTCATCCGGGATGGGGAGTACATTGACACCCTGATCACCAAAGAGGCTACTGTCGATGAGCTGATCCACCTGATGGTGGGACGCGAGATGACCCAGCAGTACCCGGCCAGAGAGCCCTGCATCCAGAATGACAAGGTGGTTCTGGAGTGTAAAGGGGTCTACGGCAACGGGGATGAGGATATTAATCTCCAGATTCACGCAGGTGAGGTGCTGGGGCTCGGTGGTCTGGTTGGTGCCGGCCGCACGGAACTGGCGGAAGTCCTCTTTGGCGCGAAACCCAAAGAGGCTGGGCAGATCTTACTGAACGGGAAAGAGATCAATCCCAAGAGTCCCAGAGAGGCCATCGACCTCGGGATTGCCCTGGTTCCGGAGGACCGGAAGCGCCACGGGGCCCTGCTTGGATCCTCCATCAAGCACAATATCGGCATGCCGATCTACGAGAGAATATCTACGAGCGGTGTGATCAACCGCAAGGTTGAGAAAGATACGGCGGAACAATATCGAAAGGATATCCAGATCAAGACGCCGACCCTGGATCAGAAGGTCAAGAACCTCTCGGGCGGCAATCAGCAGAAGGTCATTCTGGCCAAGTGGCTGGCCGCGAACTGCCAGCTCATCATCTTCGATGAACCTACACGCGGAATCGATGTCGGTGCGAAATATGAGATTTACAAGTTGATCAACGATCTGGTTGCTTCGGGGAAGTCCGTGCTCATGATCTCCTCTGAGATTGAGGAACTGATGGGGATGTCGGACCGCATCCTCGTGCTGGCAGAACATCGGATCACTGGTGAGCTTCAGAAGACCGATTTCAACGCGGACGTCTTCATGACCTACGCATCCGCTATCGTTGACGGCCAGGAGAACTGACGGGAACGCAGCAGCTGTGTATTCCGATTCGTATATCAGTATATCAGGATATAGAAGGAGGATTTCCTGAGATGAAAACATTGAGAAAGAACGCCATCTGGCTTGTACTGATCGCGGAAGTGATCATCTTCTCCATCGCGAACCCGGCATTCATCAAACCGACCAACATTGTGGCCATTCTGAGACAGGTCGCCTTTTACGGCATCGCCTCCGTCGGGATGACCTTCCCGATCCTGATTGCGGGCATTGACCTTTCCGCAGGAACAGTAATCACCCTGATCGGAATCGTCACCGCCGGTCTCATGGCCAACATGCATGTACCCTTTGTCCTTGCGGTGATCATTGGCCTGATTGTCTCCACAGGCGTCGGCCTCCTGAACGGCTTTATGGTCTCCACCGTTGGGATCCCGGCCATCATCGCAACCTTCTCTTCACAGACCATCTTTGAGGGCTGCGCTTATCTGCTCTCCAACGGTCTGCCTATCCCGCTGGCAAGAGGCACTGCTTTCGACTTTTTCGGCAAGTGGAACTTCCCGGGGACCATCATTCCGATCTCCGCAATCATCATGGCCATCTGCTTCCTGGTCGGCGGATTTATCCTGAACCGCACCTATTTTGGCCGTTATTTCTACGCGATCGGTGGAAATGAGGAAGCCGCAGAGCTTTCCGGCATCCGCGTCAACCGCATGAAATATCTGATTTATGCTCTGTCTGGATTCTTCGCGGGTCTGGCAGGAATCGTGGTTCTGTCCAGAACCGGTTCTGCTCAGAACACCGCTGGAAAGGGCCTTGAGTTCGACTTTATCACCTGCGTTGTCCTGGGCGGCGTGTCTGTTAACGGCGGATCCGGCTCCATGATCGGTGTCGTGGCAGGTGTTCTGATCATCGGATCTCTGACCAATGGTATGATCCTGATGAATGTCTCCAACTATATGCAGATGGTCGTCAAGGGCATCGTTCTGGCGGTCGCTGTCGGTTTCGACTGCATTTCCAAGAAGAGACAGGCAGTCTGATTCAGAGACAGATTCATCTGTACTTGTCACAGCGGCGTGAGGCTCATATGGGCTTTTCCGCCGATGAGCAGCAGCATCTTCCGGAATTTCAGCCCCTCGCTTTCGGCCTGGCCGAAAGCGGCGAGGCAGCGCAGGAATCTGCCTGTGAGAGATATACGGGAGATGGCATTTTTCAAAAAACAGAAGCTGCGGGGGCAGGTATGCCTGTCTATGCCGAAGCAGTCAATATGACAGGAGGAAACATATGAAGATAAAACCCTTTTCTGTGCTGATGGCGACAGCTCTCGCTGCCGGCCTCATGGCAGGAAGCCTCTTTGCGGCGGAGACAGAGAGTGAGGCGGAGGTCAGTTCTGCCCTGGCTGGGAGCATTCAGGCGGATGAGAGTTATTACGACGAGGATCTGAGCTTTCTCGCCGGCAAAAAGATCGGCATCACGATTCAGTCCCTGGGCAACGCCTACTGGGCGGAGGTGATGGCGAACCTGAAGATGGTTCTGAAGGAGAATGGGGCGGAAGCCACCTTCCTCGCCTGCGATGACAACTCAGCCATTCAGATTGGCCAGATCGAGACCTTCATTCAGAACGAAGTGGATCTGATCATGGTCCATCCGTCCAGCGCCGTGGCGGTCGAGGATGTCTGCAAAGCTGCCATGGACGCGGGCATCAAGGTGATGTGCTGGGATGACGCGATGGAGAACGCGGATGCCGACTGGATCCTGGACAATAAGGCACTCGGCATTGCCATCGGTGAGATGGCCGGCGCTTTCATCAATGAGCACTACAGTGTGAATCAACCGGCACAGGTCCTGATGATCGGATATCCGAGCACCGCTGTTCTTCTCGAGAGAGCTGGCTGCATCGAAGAAGGACTGAAGAATTCCGCGCCCGGAAAGTATGAGATCGTAGCGGAAGCGGAGGGAATTGAGGAGACCCCGGTGAGCAGCCAGGTGGCAAACATCCTTTCTGCGCAGGAAAGCCCGGATCTGAAGGTTGTCGTCGGCATCGGCGCAGGCCCCATGATCGGCGCCAACCAGGCCTACCTGGACTACTACGAGGATGAGATTCCGGAGGATGTCGGCATCTTTACGGCTGATATCACCAAGTGGCAGGTCGATTCGATCACCTCCGGCAAGGAAGCGGCCCGGGGCGTGGTTGGATTTGAGGGAAGCAACTTACAGACGGCGAACGCCGCAGCATCGATGTTCGTCAAGATCCTGAAGGGGAATGTCGGCGCCAAGATCGTCTACCGGCAGATTACGCCGATGACCGCAGAATACCTTACAAGTCATGAATAAAGCTTTGCGTCTTTTGACGTGATCTGGTATCTTTTTCTTAGAAAGGCAGAAGAGAAAGGCTTGTGTTCCAGGGCAGCCGGTCCTGACTTCTGGTCAGGGCCGGCTGTTTTAGACAGAAGCCGAAAGCAACCGGAGGATCTGGTCAGAGAAATGTCCTTTCAGGGAGACCTGAGAAGGGCTTGGAGGATTATTTACTATGGAAAGAAGTGAAATCATCCAGAGTGGAAAAACAGCACTTGGTATTGAGTTTGGATCCACCAGGATCAAGGGAGTTTTGATCGACCTTGAGGGGAATGTCCTGGGCGTCGGTACCTATGACTGGGAAAACTCATTTATCAATGGGATCTGGACTTACTCCCTGGATGACATATATAAGGGACTCAAGGGATGCTACACTTCCCTCAGGGAGGATGTAGAGAAGAAGTATGGTGTAACCCTGAAAACCGTGGGCTCCATCGGAATCAGCGCCATGATGCACGGCTATATTGCGCTGGATCAGGATGGGACGCTCCTGGCCCCCTTCCAGACCTGGCGGAATACAAACACCCAGAAGGCTGCGGATGAGCTGACGGATCTTTTCGATTACAACATCCCGCTGCGCTGGTCTGTCGCCCATCTCTATCAGAGAATCCTGGATGGGGAGGAACACACAGCAAAGATTGACTATGTGGGCACGCTGGCGGCCTTCATCCACAAGCGCCTGACAGGGCAGCGTGTGATTGGCATCGGGGATGCCGCGGGCATGTTCCCGATTGACTCCGAGAAGCTGGACTACGACCAGGCCATGATCGATCAGTTTGACCAGCTGACCGCCGGGAAGGGCTTCCCCAGAAAGCTTCGCGAGATCTTCCCCAGAGTCCTGAGTGCAGGAGAAAACGCAGGGACGCTGACCGAGGAAGGAGCAAAGCTCCTCGATGAGAGCGGCAGTCTGTCCGCAGGCATTCCCTTCTGCCCGCCGGAAGGCGATGCCGGGACAGGCATGGTGGCGACCAATTCCGTCTCCCCGAGAACAGGCAACCTGTCCGCCGGAACCTCCACTTTCGCCATGGTGGTGCTGGAGAAGCG
>CADBUA010000118.1 GCA_902797665.1 uncultured Lachnospiraceae bacterium
AAGCTGGGCAGAGCTGACTGGACAGCTACGAGGAATTCTGAAAGCGGGGCATTGCCCCGTTTTTTGTAAGCTTCACGACCAATCCATATGCCCATGACCTGCTGAGGCTGACTGTATCCCAATGGATGAAGATGATGTCAAAAACGATGGAAAAAGGGGATAGAAAAGGGGATATAAAAGAACCTGAAGTCCATTTCTCCTGGCAGGGAAATTTCAGATCTGCCAAAAAGTGTAAAAGTTGCGATAAGCTGGAGCTATGATTCCAGCGGAAACCCGTTCCAGTCCCTCGTTCTTGAGGGCTGGATGATCCGCCCCCAGGACTATGCGCTTTGCTCTTCATGTTTTTGTCTTCGTTCTTCATATCCTTGTTTTCCATGGCAAACCTCCCACAAAAAACAGTTTCATCATCTCCCAGGCATAAAATCATGATAAGCTGTCCAGTTCGCTTTGCGCACTTGCTGCGCAAAGGGAGGCCATACAGTTCAAAATGCAAAGGCCGGGCGCAGATAGAATGCGGGCGCAGGAGCCTCAGCCCGGCCGAATGCCCAAAGGAGCCTGTGACTGGACAGATATCTTTTTTGAAAAACAGGCATGGCAGACAGGCCAGAGGATCGATAATTGCGCCATGCGTCTGGAAAGCAGAATCGTCCCCGTGAATGCCGGGACATCTGGCGGCAGAGGGATTGGGCGCACGGACGCTTCGCCTGGGGCTCAGTGATGACCTGTGCTAACGCGGCGGACTTGATGAAGGATGCGCCAGGGGAATACAATGGCGGTAAATTGAGTTGTCAGAATAGATCTGTGAGATGGAGGACAATCTAGATGGCACAACTGCATGGCAATTTCTTTTCCTACAGTCTCGGCTTTCCGATTGATTTTGAGCTGCTTCTTCCCAGCATGACAGCGCCGGATATGGATCAGCCGGAGACGAGGACGCATATACTCCCTGGCAGGTTTCCAATCCTGTATCTGCTGCACGGGCATGGCAATGACTATGAGGGCTGGCTTCGCTATACCTCCATGGAACGCTACTGTGAGGAGCGGAAAATCGCTGCGGTCACAGTTTCCTGCGGCAACAAAGCCTGGATGAACGCCGATTACGGGGAGAACTACTATACGCTTATGGAGAAGGAACTTCCGGAGTTTCTGACCCAGTATTTCCCAATCTCAGACAGGATGGAGGACAGTTATATCGCCGGTCTTTCCATGGGCGGCTACGGGGCTTTGGCACACGGCTTCGGCCATCCGGAATCCTACCGGGCTGTCGGTGCTTTCTCTCCTGCCGTGTACATGGACAAATCGGGTCCGGAGAGGCTTGGACATACACAGCCGCCGATGGTGGACCTGAAGGAACTGCTGAAAAAAAGCCGCGATGCGGGAAAGAAGCTTCCGGAGCTTTTTATGTGTGTCGGACAGGATGATTTTCTCTATCAAGACATCAGCGACTTCCATCAGTACCTTATGCGTTCCGGGCTGGCTCACCGCTATGACGATCTGCCGGGCTACCGGCATGAGTGGAGACTCTGGGATCTGGAGCTTCAGGCGTTCCTGGACTGGATCCCGAGGTCTGACGCCTACAAGGATGAAAGGACAAACGTATGATTGAGACGGGTGTGGTGATCACATGGCTGGGGCACAGCTGCTTTGCTCTGGAGGAGAAAGATTACAGAATTATCCTGGATCCCTATCTGGACGGCACGATTCCGGGCTACAAGCCCCTCAGGGTAGATGCGGATGCAGTTTATTGCTCCCATAAACACGCGGACCATGGCGGAGAGAATCAGGGGCAGGAAGTCGTCAGGCAGCGGCAAGGGACAGAGAAGAAAAATCCATGGACCGTGACGGAGATTCACTCCTTCCACGATCAGAAAAAAGGGAAGGAACGGGGAGAAAACATCATCCGGATTTTCGATGACGGAAAGTATCGTATCGCCCACATGGGAGACATCGGCTGCGAGCTGGAAGCGGATCAGATGGAACTATTGAAGAAGCTGGATGTATGTCTTGTTCCGGTGGGTGGATTCTTTACCCTTCCGCCTGAGCGCATCAAGGCGATCATGGACGACCTCTCCCCCAGGCTTGTGGTTCCCATGCACTATCGCTTCGGTCTTCACGGTTATCCCATGATCGGGACCCTGTCGAAGTATCTGAAGCTGGTGAAGGAGAGCGATGTCGGAAAGACTGAAGGCAGATCAATCCACCTGCCGGAAGATCTGAAAATGAAGATCGCGGAGTTGACCTATGAAGGGAACGCGCTTGAGGATTGATGCTTCCCATAGGGGG
>CADBUA010000119.1 GCA_902797665.1 uncultured Lachnospiraceae bacterium
ATAGAAATGCTATAATCATCCGGTATCAGCTCCTTCGAACAGAACCGTCCCTGTCATGACGGATAGAGTCTGAGAATGGTCTTGACAGAGTCTGTTTGGTGGCGTAAACTGACGCTATCCTGTCGGGATGACAGCCCTGCCATCCCCGATCAGAGCGAAAGCCGGACCTGAAGCAAGCTGTTATCCTTCAGACCGTTCAAGCGGTGACGCTTTGGAAATCCCTCCTTGCAATGGACTGCGACCTGAGATAAAATTCTTGTGATATGACTGACATTTGCGGGAGGTTTTACTATGGCCAATGAAACTGCTCATATGAATACGATTAAGATGGAGGGCGGTATTGGGGAAGTCAAGGTCGCAGACGATGTTGTGACAGTCATCTGCGGGCTGGCTGCGTCTGATGTCAAAGGTGTAGCTTCCCTTGCCGGCAATGTCACGCGGGATGTGATTGGCAGGCTTGGTGTCAAGAGTCTGAACAAGGGCGTGAAGATGACGATCGAGGATGATATCGTCAATGTGTCGATGTCTGTCAATATTAAATATGGCCACAACGTTCCTGAGACCTGCGAGAAGGTGCAGGACCGCGTGAAGACTGCCGTAGAGACGATGACGGGACTGAAGGTCAGCGAGGTCAACATTCGCGTTGCCAGTGTGGTGATGGACAAATCACAGGTGAAGGCGGAAGAGAAGCCGGAATGACCGGATCTTCCGACTGCCTTTTTCGTTCATAATAGTAGAGTATGGCCGGAAGTGGCTGCTGCAGGGTGATGGATTTCGTGATTCATTGATTCGTGCAGCAGCCTTTTTCAGTATCAGGATGTTTGTGGGAGTTTTCGCCAAAGGGCTGGGAGCGCCTCGGATCTGCGGTTTCGCCCATCAGACCCTGAAGGCAGGTGACCTCTATCCGCACAGAAGGTCCGGCGGTCCTGAACTGAAATGCATAGAGACAGAGGGATTTTTACACGATGACAAATTCAGAACTGAGAGAACATGTATTCCGGATCCTGTTTGCCTGCGAGTTCTATCTCCCGGATCAGGAGAAGATCGAGGATCAGGTTGCTCTCTACTTCAGCCATGAAGCTGGGGAGGAGCTTGAGAATCCGCCGTCGGAGATCTCGGAGGAGGATCGGGAGATCATCGCGAAGCGCGCGCTGGCGATCGCCCAGTGGATTCCGGATATCGACGGGCGGATCGATCAGCACATGGTGAACTGGAAGACGGCCCGCCTGGCGAAGGCGGATCTGACAGCTCTCCGGATCGCCTTTTATGAGCTGAAGCACGACAGCAGCATCCCGCCGAAGGCCGCGATCAACGAAGCGGTCAACCTGGCGAAGAAGTACGGGGGAGACAACTCCGGCTCCTTTGTTAACGCAGTCATCGGGAACCTGATGAAGGCTGAGAAGAAAGGGTAAAAGCCGGAAAGGAGGGGGCGTGGCCAGAGTCACAGTCTATTCGGTATCACAGGTCAATTCCTACATCAGGCAGCTGTTCAGCACAGACCTTCTGCTCACGAGGCTCTATGTGCGCGGGGAAATCTCCAACTGCAAGTACCATTCCTCCGGGCACATATACTTCTCCCTGAAGGATGAGCAGGGTCAGATCCGTTGCGTGATGTTCGCTTCTCACCGGAGGAACCTGAACTTTCGACTGGAGAACGGGCAGAAGATCATCGCCTTCGGACAGGTCAGCATCTACGAGCGGGACGGGTCCTACCAGCTTTATGTAAACGCGGTGCGCCTTGACGGCGTCGGGGCTCTGTATGAGCGATTTGAGGCCCTGAAGCGGGAGCTCAAAGAGCTCGGGCTCTTCGATCCTATGTACAAGCAGCCGATTCCCCACTATATTCACACCCTCGGTGTGGTAACCGCTCCGACAGGAGCGGCTGTCAGAGACATCATCAATGTGTCGAAGCGCCGCAATCCCGGCATTCAGATCATCCTCTACCCAGCCCTGGTGCAGGGGGATGGGGCGGCCGAGAGCATTGTCCGAGGCATCCGGATGCTGGATGACTACGGCGTTGACACAATTCTCGTGGGGCGTGGAGGCGGGTCCATCGAGGACCTTTGGGCCTTCAACGAGGAGATTGTAGCGCGGGCTATCTTTGACTGCCGGACTCCGGTGATCTCAGCGGTCGGGCATGAGACGGACACCACCATCGCTGATTTCACAGCGGATCTTCGGGCACCGACCCCCTCCGCGGGCGCGGAGCTGGCGGTGGATGACATGAAGGAACTGAGCCTTAGCCTTGAGCAGACCTCTGTTCGGCAGCGGATGCTGATGAAACGACGGACGGACTATGACAGGCAGGTTTTGAGGGGCTATGCGCTGAAGCTTCAGATGCACGGCCCGGCCGGCCGCCTCCGCGATGCAAGGCAGTTCACGGCGCATAGCGAGGAACGCCTGCAGGTCCTTTTGGCTCGACGGATCACGGAAGGGAAAAACCGCCTGGCCGTTCTTGAGAGTTCTCTCAGAACAGGGATCGAGAAATCTCTGCGGGCGGCGCGGCATCGCGCAGAGCTTCTTGAGGCAAAGATCAGTGCCATGTCCCCGCAGAAGAAACTGGACGGAGGTTTTGCCTATCTGGAGGATGGCTCCGGCCGGCCGGTCCGTTCCGTGGATCAGCTGAATATCGGGGAGGCTGTCAGGATCAGCCTGAGGGACGGCATCGCGAAAGCTCTCGTTGAGGAGACAGAGAAGGCGCAGCTGACATAAGACATCTATGACATATAGGCTATATAGACTATATAGACTATATAGACATAGAAGGGGAAGAATTGTTGTAACTGTCCAGTCTGCTTTGCGCACTTTGCACCAAGCGAGGTAATACAGTTCAACATTTCAAAAGCACAGGCCGGGCGCACATTCCATGCGGGCGTAGGAGCCTGCGCCCGGCCCTGTACCTGGACAGGAGCCTGCGACTGGACAGCCAGGAATCGTTTTGGAAGGGAGAGTATTCGCGTGAGTGAGATGACACAGCTGAAGGAAGAGGCTTCCGGGAAGACGGAACTGACGCTGGAGGAGGCATTTGCCCGCCTTGATGAGATCACGGCGAAGCTGGAGAACCCGCGGACAACCCTGGAGGAGTCCTTTGCCCTCTACAAGGAGGGGAACGAGCTTCTGAAGATGGCAAACAGCAGGATCGACCTGGTGGAAAAGCAGGTTCAGGTCCTGAATGATGATGGGACAATGGGGGTGCTCGGCCCTCTGGACCGGGATTGATCTGCAGGGGGACGCGCAGGCTGCCGGACCTGGCAGCTTTGCAGGAAAGGGGGTCAAGGTTATGGATTTTGAGGAAGAAGTCAGACGGAGGAGAGAGGACGTCAATCAGATCCTGAAGAAGTACCTCCCGAAGGAGGAGGGCTTTCAAAAGACGCTCCTGGAAGCGATGAACTACAGCATGCTTGCCGGCGGCAAGCGGCTGCGCCCCTTGATGATGAAATGCTCCTACGAGATGTACGGCGGAGAGGGGCAGGTGATTGAGCCCTTCATGGCCGCCATGGAGATGATCCACACACATTCCCTGATCCACGACGACCTGCCGGCGATGGACAATGACGAGTACCGCCGGGGGATGAAGACGACGCACATCATTTTCGGCGAAGCGATGGCAATCCTGGCCGGAGACGCGCTGCTGAATCATGGCTATGAGACGGCGGTCAGAGCTTTCTCCATGATCAGCATGAGCGACGATGCGGCGATGGCCAATGTCGCTTCCGCCCTGGGGATTCTGTCCAGGAAGACCGGGATCGAAGGCATGATCGGTGGACAGTCCTTGGATGTGGAGTATGACGGGCAGGCCCTGACGGAGGGGCAGGTGGACTATATCTACAGCCGGAAGACCGGGGCTCTGATCGAAGCCTCCCTGATGATTGGCGCCGCCCTGGCGGGCGCGCCGGAGGGAGACATCAAGCTGCTGGAGACCGTGGGGGCAGACGTAGGCACGGCCTTTCAGATCCGGGATGATGTCCTGGATGAGACGGGTACGGTGGAGGAACTGGGCAAAAACGTGAAAAGCGACGAGCGGAACCAGAAGACCACCTATGTTACGCTGCACGGGATCGAAGCATCGAATCGCCAGGTGGAGCTGCTCTCGCGCCGGGCGATTGAATCCTTCGACAAACTCCATGGGAAGCACGCTTTCCTGCGGAAACTGCTCCTGGAACTGATTGTCAGGAACAGGTAATGAGAGAGGGCTTAATACCCGCGAGCGTGAGAATTTGCGACGAAATTGGCGCGAGCGGGCATATACCGGTGAAACACCTGGCAAATTCAAATGCTTCCCGGTATAAGCCTTTTTGCATGCGGCCAGGTGGATTCGCCTGGGGCAGATCTAAAGATCCTCTCAAGGATAGCTGCGAACGTGAACCTGCGAATGAACTGGCGTAAGCGGGTATATATCGGGACAGAAGCTGGCAGATCCGAATGCTTTCCGGTATATGATGCTGGCATCTGTCCAGCCGCAGGCTCCCATCCAGCTACGAGGCGGGGCGCAGTCTCCTGCGCCCCCGCATGAAATACGCGCCCGACCTTTTCTTCAGGTCTTTGTTCTCACACTTGGCGCAGGAAGCGAAAGCTGACTGGAGTCTTACAGAATGTCTTCTGCAGACTGGCGCTTCTGTCTCAGGTCCCTGGGAAAGACTTATCCTACTGAGTGCCTGTGCATCTGCGTGACGCTGTGTGTAAGCCTGCATCTGCCCTGGATGATAGTTCTCTCCCTCTTTCCGGGATAAAGCAGGTAAGATGCCACAGATACAAAAAGGAGTATGAATATGCTGCTTGATCAGATCAATCAGCCAGGTGACATCAAAAAGATAGATCACAGTGATCTTCCTGCTCTCTCGAAGGAAATCCGCTCGTTTCTGATCGAGAAACTGTCCGTGACGGGCGGGCATCTGGCCTCGAACCTCGGGGTGGTGGAGCTGACCATGGCGCTCCATATCGTCTTTGACCCGCCGAAGGACAAGCTGATCTGGGATGTCGGCCATCAGTCCTACGTTCATAAGATCCTGACCGGACGGAGAGAGGGATTTGATTCCCTCAGGAAGCTCGGGGGGATGTCCGGTTTCCCGAAGCGGAGCGAGAGCGATTGTGACGCCTTTGACACCGGGCACAGTTCCACCTCGCTCTCCGCCGGCCTGGGGATTGTCTCCGCCAGGGATCTTTTAGGGGAGGACTACCACGTGGTCTCGGTGATCGGGGATGGATCCTTCACAGGCGGCATGGTCTATGAGGCACTGAACAATGCTGCGGGGCGGAAGAGCAACTACATCATCGTTCTCAATGATAATGGGATGTCGATCTCGGAGAATGTCGGGGGCCTGAGCATGTATCTCTCCGATATCCGGACCGGGAATGGCTACACGGGGCTTAAGAGGGTCACGGAGGATGCGCTCCGGCAGATCCCCCTGGCAGGGGAATGGGCCATCGACCGGATCCGCCAGACCAAAACACACCTGAAATCCATGATCCTGCCGGCCGGATCCTTCTTTGAGCAGCTGGGAGTCATGTATCTCGGGCCTGTGGATGGCTCAAACATGGATCAGCTGATCCGGGTCTTTCAAAACGCCAGGAAGGTCCAGGGAACCGTGATTGTCCATGTGCTGACCCAGAAGGGGAAGGGCTATGATCCCGCGGAGCGGATGCCCTCCCGCTTTCATGGGACCGGACCCTTTGACATTGTCACAGGACTTCCGAAAAAGAAAAAGACGAAAGCAGACTGGACCGATATCTTTTCGACGGTCATGTGCAAGGAGGGCGGCCGAATCCCGAATCTGTGCGCGATCACAGCCGCCATGGCGGAGGGGACAGGCCTGAGGAGATTTCGCGGCATGTATCCGGACCGCTTCTTTGATGTGGGCATCGCGGAACAGCATGCGGTGACTTTCTGCGCAGGGCTTGCCGTCGGTGGGATGCTTCCGGTGATGGCTGTTTACTCCTCGTTTCTGCAGCGTGGCTTTGACCAGGTGATTCACGATGTCTGCCTGCAGAAGCTCCACGTCGTGTTCTGCATCGACAGAGCTGGCCTTGTGGGGGCGGATGGAGAGACCCACCAGGGAATCTTTGATCTGTCCTACCTGTCCCTCATCCCCAACCTGACGGTGCTGGCCCCAAAAAACAAGTGGGAGCTGGCCGACATGATGAAGTGGGCTTTTCACAGGCATCAGGGACCTTGCGCGATTCGCTATCCCAGGGGCACCGCATATGATGGGCTGGAGGAGTTCCGGGCTCCTGTGGAGCTGGGAAAATGGGAGGTCCTCTATGACGAGAGCGACATCTGCCTCCTGGCCGTAGGCAGCATGGTGGAGACCGCTCTGGCGGTCAGAAAGCGCCTCAGGCAGAATGGCTACAGCACGAGCATCGTCAACTGTCGCTTTGTCAAGCCCCTTGATGAGGAGCTGCTGGTCCGGATGGCCGGAGAGCACAAGCTCCTGGTCACGATGGAGGAGAATGTCCGCACGGGCGGTTTCGGGGACCATGTACTGGAGACACTGGAGGATCGGGGCATCACGGTTCCGGTCATCCAGATCGCGCTGCCGGATGACTACATTGAGCATGGTTCGGTGGACGTGTTGAAGCAGGAGACCTGCATTGACGCAGACAGTATCTACGGACGGATCGCCGCGCGCTTTATCGGGCTGTGAGGACATAGAGAACAAAGAGAACAATAAAGGACAAACGACAATATGAAGGAACGTCTGGATGTGCTTTTGGTGCGCAGCGGTGCCATCTCCTCCCGGGAGAAGGCCAGGGCCGTGATTATGGCCGGCCAGGTCTATGTGAACGGACAGAAGGAGGACAAGGCAGGAAGCAAGTTTGACATCTATGCGAAGATCGAGGTAAGAGGGCAGACGCTCCCCTACGTAAGCAGGGGCGGGCTGAAGCTGGAGAAGGCCATCTCGGCTTTTCATCTGGATCTCTCCGGGAAAGTCTGCATGGATATCGGCGCCTCCACCGGTGGGTTTACAGACTGCATGCTCAAAAATGGCGCCTCCAGGGTCTATGCCATCGATGTCGGTCATGGGCAGTTGGACTGGAAGCTTCGAAATGACGGGCGGGTGGTCTCAATGGAGCGGTTCAACGCCAGGAACCTTCAGCCCTCTGACCTTCCGGAGACGCCGGACTTTGCCTCCATCGATGTCTCCTTCATTTCCCTTCGGCTGATATTGGGCCCAGCCGCGCAGGTCCTCTCAGAGACGGGGAGCATCTCTGCTCTGATTAAGCCCCAGTTTGAGGCCGGGCGGGAGAAAGTCGGAAAGAAGGGAGTTGTCCGGGACAAGGCGGTGCAGCAGGAAGTGATTTCCAGCGTCCTTGACTATGCCCGCCAGATCGGGCTTTCCGTCTCCGGTCTCACCTTCTCCCCGATCAAGGGGCCGGAGGGGAATATCGAGTACCTGGCGTATCTGTCAAAGGCCCCGGAGGGGGCAATGACAGGAGACCTCTCTTCTCTGATCCGACAGCTTGTAGAAGAAGCGCATGGATGCCTGGACGGTGAGGCAGAGGAGTGACAGCTTCGGAGAGCCTTCTGAGCGAGTCAGTGAAAAGAGAAGCGTGTAATGGCTTTTGCCGAAAGGCTCAGGGCGGTATATGCCCATCGCCCGTATTCTCGCGGCGCAGCAGCGAGGAAGACGGAGAGATGACAGAGGGGAGATGTGGAGAGGTGGATAAGTTTTATGTGGTTGCCAACTATCTGAAAGACCCAAACCTGGAGACGGCCATGATGATTCGGGACTATCTGGAAGCGAAGGGAAAGACCTGTATCATCCAGGAGGGTACTGCCGCCCGGGCC
>CADBUA010000120.1 GCA_902797665.1 uncultured Lachnospiraceae bacterium
AAATGGGCAAATTCAGACATAGGGGCTCCTCCCGCCATCAGGGCGAAGGAGCCCTCTTTCAAAGAGACTTTTTAAGGAGACTTTTATGAAGAAAATCATTATCACTGTCGTGGGAATGGACACCGTGGGCATCATCGCGAGGGTCTGCAGCTGCCTGGCCAGCCACCAGGTGAATATCCTGGATATCTCACAGACCATCGTGGCCGGCTACTTTAACATGATGATGGTCACGGATCCAAGCGCCTCTGACGTTCCCACTGGACAGCTCCAGGCTGAGCTCGGGGCCATCGGGGAGGATATGGGGCTCTCGATCCGGGTCATGAACGAGGACATCTTCAACGCCATGCACCGGATCTGAGGGAGGGTACGCGATATGATCAACATCTTTGAAGCCGCGGAAACCGTGAAGATGATCACCCAGGAAAATCTGGATGTCCGGACCATCACCATGGGCATCAGCCTCCTGGACCAGATCGACTCCAATATCGATCGACTCTGCGAAAATATTTATGAAAAAATCACAAACAAAGCTCAAAACCTTGTAAAAGTCGGAAGTGAAATTGAAAAGGAGTACGGGATTCCAATCGTGAACAAGCGGATCTCCGTGACTCCCATTGGCCTGATAGGCGCTTCCGCATGTAAATCCGAAGAAGACTATGTCAAAATCGCCAGCACCCTGGACCGGGCTGCAAAAGCAACTTCCGTCAACTTCCTTGGGGGATTTTCCGCCATTGTCTCCAAGGGGATGACCAGGGCAGAGGAGACCCTGATTCGCTCCATCCCCCAGGCCCTGTCTGAGACAGACTTCGTCTGTTCCTCGATCAATGTCGGCTCGACAAAGACCGGCATTGATATGGACGCGATCCGCCTCGTCGGCTCCATCATCCTGGAGACCGCGGAGAAGACAAAGGAGCAGGATTCCATCGGCTGCGCCAAGCTCGTCATTTTCTGCAACGCCCCGGACGACAACCCCTTCATGGCCGGTGCCTTCCACGGGGTCAGCGAGGGGGATACCGTCATCAATGTCGGCGTCAGCGGCCCTGGCGTCGTAAAGACCGCCCTGGAGCAGGTCCGCGGCGAGAGCTTTGAGATTCTCTGTGAGACCATCAAAAAAACTGCCTTCAAGGTCACGCGGGTGGGGCAGCTGGTGGCCCAGGAAGCCTCCAGACGTCTGAATACTCCCTTCGGTATTGTCGACCTCTCCCTGGCGCCGACTCCGGCAATGGGGGACTCGGTGGCGGAGATTCTCGAAGAGATTGGTGTGGACTACTGCGGAGCCCCCGGGACGACAGCGGCTCTGGCGCTTTTGAACGATCAGGTCAAAAAGGGTGGTGTCATGGCCTCCAGCTATGTGGGCGGCCTCTCCGGCGCCTTCATCCCGGTCTCAGAGGACCAGGGCATGATCAAAGCGGTGACCTCAGGCGCGCTCTCCCTGGAAAAGCTCGAAGCCATGACCTGTGTCTGCTCTGTCGGCCTCGACATGATCGCGATTCCAGGGGACACCAAGGCCTCCACCATCAGCGGCATCATCGCGGATGAGTGCGCGATCGGCTGCGTCAATCAGAAGACCACAGCCGTCCGCCTGATCCCGGTCATCGGCAAGGGCGTCGGCGAGAGCGCCCACTTCGGAGGACTTCTGGGCGAGGCTCCCATCATGCCGGTCAGCCGCTTTGGCTGTGACCGTTTTATCGAGCGGAAAGGCCGCATCCCGGCCCCCATCCACTCCTTCAAAAACTGACTGGAGAGCGCATCCTTCAAAGGAGTTTCACTTCCTCATCTGGCAGGATCGTCCGAACAAGAACAAAAGATCGGGAGACTTCCATCTCCCGATCTTTTGTTCCTGTTAATGCGAAGATCTATTCTTCTGGTTCTCTATGCCTTTTGGTCTTAATACTTTTTGATCTCTGTTCCTTTTCGATATGACTATATCCAAAAAGGCTTTTCCGGATTGTTGCAGCATTCCAGGCAGTCAGAAATTCTTCGAAAAGACGCGCTCCCGGACTGCCTTCTCCAGGGCAGGGATGGTCTCCGTCTCAAAGTTCCCGGAATTGTCTATGCTAAAGTCTGTGTTTTCTCGAAAGCTTCTGTCCGATCTCTGAGAGCGGAACATCTCCATGACCCGCTCCTCCGGATAGCCTCTGCTCTCCATCAGACGCTTTTTCCGCACGGATTCGCTGGCGTAGATATACCAGATCTCCCGGCAGATATCCCGGTAACCTCCCTCAAGAAGAAGAGCCGCTTCCACGCAGATGAGGCCTGTCTCTCCCTCTGTTCGGGGACGATGGCGGAGACTCTCCTGGACCGCCAAAATCCGCTCCTGGACCTCTTCTTTCACCGCCGGATGAACAATCCCGTTCAGGCGCTGAAGAAGGTCCGGGTCCGAAAAGACCGCCCGGGCGATCTTCCCCCGGTCCAGCTCTCCGTCAGGCAGGAGCGCCTCCTCCCCGAATAGCGCCACGATGGGCTTATAGACTCTGCCGCCCTTTGCCTGAAGCTCCCGTCCAATCTCATCACAGGAGAGAAGACTGGCCCCAAAGCGCTCCTCCAGATACGAGAGGACACGGCTCTTTCCAGAACCCACCCCACCCGTGATGCCGAGCACAAAGACATCTGAAGCTTTTCCTGTCTCCATCGCTACCTCCATTTTCTGTAGCTGTAAGTCGCAAGCGCCTGGGAGCTGCAAGGCCGGGCTCAGGCTCCTGTCATCGCATTCAATCTGCGCCAGGCCTGGCTTTATACCCGCCAGCACGAGAATTTGCCATATTATTGGCGCAAGCGGGCATATACCGGTGACACATGGCAAATTCGAATGGTTCCCGGTATAAACTGTATGACATCGCCTGGCGGAAAGCGGCCAGATCGGACTGGACAGTTGCCATTTTTTATACTGGAGGCGCTTAAGATTTGCCGCGGATGAATCTTAAACGCCTCTACGGGATATGTCCGCTCGCGCCAATGGATTCGCGGATTCTCAGAAGGACAGAAATCGTGGGAAATACAGAAGCCTGCCAGCTGCTTCTCCGGATGAAGCAGGCATCTATCCCTCAGTGGGTCTCAAACCAGCTGTTCCCCGCGTGCATGTCGATCTCCAGGCGCACCGCGAGCTTCGCCGCGCCCTCCATCTCCTCACGGAGGATCTTCTGGACCAGTTCTGTCTCAGACCTTTCCGTCTCCACCAGAAGCTCATCATGGATCTGCAGTACCAGGCGGGACTTTCCCTCCCTGCGGAGCCTGCGGTCAACGCCCACCATGGCGATCTTGATGATGTCCGCGGCACTTCCCTGAATCGGGGCGTTCATGGCCACCCGCTCTCCAAAAGACCGCCGCATGAAGTTGCTCTCTCTGAGCTCCGGTACCGGTCTCCTTCTCCCGAACATGGTCACGGAGTAGCCAATCTCCCTGGCGGACTTGACGCATTCGTCAAGGTACTTCTTAATCCCCGGGTAGGTCTCGAAATACTGCCTGATGTAGGCCTCTGCCTCCTTGCGGGTGATCGAAAGGTCCTGAGAGAGCCCGAAGGAGCTGATCCCGTAGACAATCCCGAAATTGACCGCTTTGGCGTTCCGCCGAAGCTGGGGCGTCACCTCCTCCAGCGGAACATGAAAGACCTTGGAAGCCGTAACCGCGTGGATATCCTCCGCCGAGTTGTAAGCCGCGATCAGGTTCTCATCCCCGGAGACATGAGCCAGGACACGGAGCTCGATCTGGGAGTAGTCAGCGTCTACGAAGACGCAGCCCTCCTTGGGGACAAAGATTTTCCTCAGCTCCCGCCCAAGCTCCGTTCGGACCGGGATGTTCTGCAGGTTCGGATCAGTGGATGAGATGCGGCCTGTGGCCGTGACCGTCTGATTGAAGGTGCCGTGAATCCTGCCGTCCTTTGAGATGAAGGCGGAGAGCCCTTCCGCGTAGGTGGACCTGAGCTTGGTCAGCTGCCGATATTCCAGAATCCTGGCGACGATCGGATAGTCTCCTGCCAGCTTATCCAGGACATCAGCTGAGGTGGAGTAGCCCGTCTTGGTCTTCTTGCCGTTCGGCAGTTTCAGTTCTTCAAAGAGGACGGTCCCCAGCTGCTTCGGGGAATTGATGTTGAAGGACTGCCCCGCCAGACGATAAATCTCCTCCTCCAGGTCCGAGATCCTTCCCGTCAGCTTCTCCCCGTAAGCGGAGAGCTCCTCCCCACGCACGAGAATGCCTTCCCTCTGCATGTGGTAAAGCGTGAAGACCAGCGGCATCTCCACTTCAAGGTAAAGTTTCTCCATCCCCTGCTCTTTGAGTTTTGCGAGGATTACCGGAAGAGACAGAAGGGCCGTCTCCGCCTCCGCCACCCCAAGGGCGGCAAGGGCCTTCCTGGCCTCCTCGTCTTTGCCGAGAGCCTTTTTGAAGAGGGCCGGATATTTGCTCTTCCCGAGAACTTCCA
>CADBUA010000121.1 GCA_902797665.1 uncultured Lachnospiraceae bacterium
ATAGAAGGCATAGAAGGCATAGAAGGCATAGAAGGCATAGAGAATATAGAACCTGTAGATTCTATCTATGATACGAAGGGCAAAGCTGATATTGAGGACGAAGAGAACTCAAAAGAGACAGCACCTGGAAAAGAGACAGAATCCGAAGAGGACAGGGCACTGAGTAAAAAGGGGAATGAGCTTAGGAATGAGCGGACGAATCCATCCAGCGACATCTTTACTGCCATCATCTCCTCGGATCTTCATTTTTCGCTCCACGCAGAGAGCGGGAACGCGATCATTCCGCTGATCTCTGAAGTGGATGCCTGTGTTGACGCGCTTGTCTCTATGGTGATCGAGAGGAACCCGGATGTTTTGATCCTCACGGGGGATCTGACGAACGGGGGCGGTGTGGAAGATGAGAAAAGGCTCTGTGAGAAACTCCTGAAGGTGCGGGAAAAGGGGATCACAGTCGTGATTACGCCCGGAAATCACGACTTTGACAGTTCCGGGATCGAAGACTTTGTCGAAAACTTTGCGCCCCTCCTGGAGTTTGATGAGATGGAGAGCGGGGCTGAAAAGGCGGATGGCGGAGAAGAGCGATCTGAGGGGATGTCCTCTGTAGTCTCCCACGACGCGTCCTCGGTGAGCTTTGTCCGGCGCTTTGATGGGATCTCCCTGATCGCGATGGATGACAGCTCCGCCGGCTCCCCGTCGGAGGGGGCTTTCTCCGGGGAGACCTTTGACTGGCTCAGAAAGGCTCTTGAGACGGAAGCCGGGACCGGAAACCGGATCCTTTTTCTGACCCATCATCCGGTTCTTTATAATGGACGGCGATCAGTTCAGGACAGCTCCCTGATCCGGAACGGGGATATCGTGGACCTTCTGAAGAAGTATGGCGCAGCGCTCATCCTTTCCGGGCATCAGCACGGGGCTGCCGTACTGGAGAACGGGCGCCTCCATGAGGTGATCTCCCAGATGCCCTGGACGGGGATGCACTATATCGGAGAGCTTGTGATCAGCGGCAGCGGGGAAGTGAACTATCGGGCAAAGCCCCTTGATTTTCTGAAATATGGCGGAGAACGTCTTTTCCTGCTGGCGGCAGAGGCATCAGCGGCAGAGAATGAGCGGACGGATCGTCTCTTTGATCTGATCTTTGAGGACAGTATTCTGGACCAGGGACAGCTTAATGAAATCCGGAAACTCTGGAATGAATTCTTTACCTGGTCAAGCCAGGGCAGCATCGGGGAACATGCTGAAGAGATTCGGAAAAGTCCGTTCTACCCGGCTCTGAAGAAGGCGGTCGCGGGGACGAACTACGGGCCATGGATGGAAAGTATCCTGGAGAACCCTCCGCTGAACGCGGTCAGCCTGAACTTTTCGTGGGAATGAGGCTGGATAACTGGGAGGAATGGCATATGAAAAAACTTGGATTTGGTACGATGCGACTGCCGCAAAAGGGCAGTGCCCCGGAGGAGATCGATTACGAGCTGGTCTCGGAGATGGTTGACCTCTTTTTGGCGAGAGGATTCAGCTACTTTGACACCGCCTATCCCTACCATGGTGGAATGTCGGAGATCGCGGTCAGGGAGTGCCTGACACGGAGGCACAGCAGGGACTCCTTTGTGCTGGCGGACAAGATGCCGATCATGAAGATCCGGGACGGGGCGGAGTACGAGCAGATTTTTGAGGAGCAGCTTGAAAAATGCGGGGTCTCCTGCTTCGATTACTATCTTCTCCACAACATGGGCCTGGAGCGCTATGACGATACGGTGAAGTTTGGAGGTTTTGAATTCCTGGCCAGGGTAAAAGAGCAGAAGATGGCCCGAAAGATCGGGTTCTCGTTCCATGACTCACCGGAGCTTCTGGAGAAGATTCTAAAGGCGTATCCCTTCGTCGATTTCGTCCAGCTGCAGATCAACTACCTGGACTGGGAGAGCCCGGTCATCGCATCTGGAAAAAACTATGAGATCTGCAAAAAGTACGGGAAGCCGGTGGTGGTCATGGAACCGGTGAAGGGCGGAAAGCTGGCGAGCCTCCCCGGGGAGGCAGGACAAAAACTTGAGGCGCTCGGTGGAAAAGCCTCCCAGGCCTCCTACGCGGTCCGCTTCGCAGCTTCCCTCGACAATGTCTTCATGGTGCTCTCCGGTATGAGCAACCTGGAGCAGCTTCAGGACAATATCTCCTATATGCAGGATTTTCAGCCTCTGAATGATCTGGAGATAGAAGCCGTGAAGGAAGCTTCAAGGATTCTGAAGGACAGCTGTGAGATCCCCTGCACCGCCTGCAAATACTGCTGTGAGGCTTGCCCCCTGAACATCAACATCCCTGCTTATTTCGGCCTGTACAATCAGTATAAGACCGTCGGGAACCTCACAGATATGTACTACGAGCGGGCGGTGAAAGGCCACGGGAAAGCGCGGGACTGCATCCGCTGCGGCCGCTGTGAGCGGAACTGCCCGCAGCACATCGAAATCCGGAAGTATCTCTCCGAATTTGCCAGTCTCTACAAGGCGCAGGAGGAGAAGTTCTCCTGAGCGAGGGCGCCCTGTCCCTCAGGTCCCTCTCCTGAGAAAGAGCTTTCGCATTGTCTTTTCTGGAATCTGCTCATAGATGCACAGGAGCGGAGAGCGGTCTTCTCCTTTTGAGGGAGGAAACTAAGAGATCAATCTATACGGGAGCATTCAGATTTGCCAGACGCGAGGGCCTTTCAGCTGTTCGCACTTTTCTTGCGGATTTTCACGCTCGCGGATATCAGAGAAGATGAAAGCGTCAGGAACGCAGCCTTCTCCTTGCTGAAGAGGAGGAATGGAGGAGTGACGAAGCGGTGAAGCGGTGAAAGGGTGAAGGGGAGGAGGATTGATCTGAACGATGCTCCAGGAAATGGTTTTGCGAAATTATACAATGCAATACAATACAATACAGCATAATATAATATAGTGTAATATAATACAGAAAACCACAATACACCATATTGTATTACAGTATATTATATAGTAAATATAATATAGAGCAATGTGATACGATGCGACACTATACTATACGATACAATACAATACAAAAGGCAGGGCCTTCGCCCTGCCTTATCATATATGACGCAAGCCCAGCAGCCTCTCCAGGCATCTAAGCCTC
>CADBUA010000122.1 GCA_902797665.1 uncultured Lachnospiraceae bacterium
GCTTTAATCTTTATCTTATCTCTGTCTGACTTTCTTTGCCTTTGACTTTGTCTGATTTCTGTATGTCTGTGTCTTCCTCATGTATCTCTGTGTCTCTGGCTTCTCTCTGTCCCGGAGCGAAGCGGCAAAAGAGGCGATGTGTGAAGATTCCATGAAGCTTTGATGCGTTTGATTGTGTCAAATCTTTCCCTGTGCTATGATTAGTCCCGAACAAAAACATAGAATCAAGGAAAGAAAGGAGGTCCGTTTATGTACGATTATCAGGATTCAGATCGGGACTCCGACAGTAAGGGCGAGGGTGGCAATTACGCGAAGATGAACTCCCGCCGAACCTTGTCCACGATTTCCTTTGTCCTGGCAATGGCTGCGGTTGCGACCTTTCAGATCTTCTTTATCTCACTGCCCTGTGCCGCCGTTTCGATTATTCTGGCGCTGATCTCCCGAAGCGGGAGGAAGCTGCAGCAGCGGGCGCGTTTTGCCCTGATCACAGCGTCCATCGGCGCGGCACTGAGCATCAGCGTAACCTCCATGGCCATCTATCAGCTGATACATGACCCGGAGCTGCGCGCATCTGTTCAGTCGATCTACGACTATTACACAAACCCGGTGGAGAACTCCTCCCCGGATCATACCGCTCCGGAGAACGCGCAGGATCTCATTGAGAAGATCATCTCCGGCGAATACCGGAACGAAAAGCAAAAAGGGGATACCGTTCCAACGCTTCCGGGCAGTCAGAGTCAGGCTGCATTTACCGGCGGCTCCTATATTTGAAAGATCGTACCTGTCCAGTCCTCGTGCCTGTACAGGCACGAGGACTGGCATATGCCGGTGAAACACCTGGCTGATTCAGCTGTTTCACCGCTTAGATTTGGATTGATCCTGCCGGAAGCGAGATTTCAGCGCTTCCGGCATCATTTCTGATTTGTGAAACCGGAAGGAGGCTTTTCTGATGTGGAGATCAGAGAAGGCAGGAAGCTCACCAGGGGCCCTGAAAGAGAAGGCGCGGGAAGCACTTCTCGGAAACTATGGGATGCTTTTCGGAGCGGCATTTCTCTACCTGATGATCCAGCTCGCGCTGTATGAGGCATCCGGTATTGTGTCCATCTCTCCGACTGAAAATCTGCTGGGGATGCCCCTCTCCTTGCTGATGGGCATTCTCTCCTCTGTCATCACCACCATGATGCAGGCGGGAATGGCCTTCATCGCTCTGAACATCGCCCGGAAGGGGCACGCGGTCCTCCGTGATCTCTTCCTCGGCTTCCGCTATCATTCAGGCCGCCTCGTCTGCATCTCCCTGATGCTGACCGCGGTAAACACCATCTGTTCCCTGCCTGTGGCTTACCTGGCTGCCAATTATATCCTCTACGGGGTCCATTTCAGCTTCCTGGGACTGCCGATGAGTAATCTGAACTTCAGTCTTTCTCTCATCGGTTCGGCTGTCTTTTCGATTCTTCTCTATATCGCTGCAGGTTCCCTGTTCAGCATGGCCCTGTATCTTTACATTGACCATCAGGAGTACAGCGCCATCCAGTGCATGACCAAAAGTGTCTCGCTGATGCTCGGAAACCGGATCCGCTTTTTTCTGTTGATCCTCTCCTTTATCGGGTACGGAGTCCTGGTCCTTCTCTCCTTCGGGATTGGCATCATCTGGGTAGGCCCCTATCTGAATGTCAGCCAGGCAGAATTCTACATCGAGCGTTCCGGACGCACCACTCCTTATTGAGCGGAGGCCTTGAAGGGGCAGGGAAGACAGAAGATATCGCTTTCAATCATCCCCTATAGGGCAGTGATCCTGTCATATGTCCAGTCGAAATTCAGGCTCCTGCCTCCGAGGGAGGCGGGAGCCTTTCTTTTCCCGGAAAAGCGCCTCCTGTGAGCGCTTCAGGGCGTCCTTCCAGGGAGCGTCCGGCAGATCAGAACAATCCCTTGTCCCAGGCCTCTTCTTTCAAAGCCATAGAAATAGCAGCAGGCCATTTCAATCTGGAGGAATCTACATGATCATCGATTTTCACACGCACATCTTCCCGGACAGGATCGCGTCCGGGGCCATCCATTCGCTCGAAAAGGCTTCTGAGATGAAGGCTTATACGGACGGAACCCTGCTCGCAGAGCGATCCTCCATGGAGAAAGCAGGGGTTGACCTCTCCATCAACCTGCCAGTCCTGACCAATCCCGCGCAGGCGGACAAAGTCAACGACAGCCTCATGAAAAGCGCGTCCACTCTCTATGAGCAGGGAATCCTCACCTTCGGAGGGATGCACCCCCTATATGAGAATTACCGGGAAAAACTCCGCTCCCTGAAGGAAAACGGCATCAAAGGGATCAAGCTCCATCCTGCCTACCAGAGAGTGGATCTGAACGACCTTCGAAACATGAACATCATCGACTGCGCAAGTGAGCTTGGTCTGCTTGTCCTCGTCCACGCCGGGGATGACATCGGCATCCCAGAGCACAATTACGCGGATATCCGCATGGTTCTCGATGTGATCGATACCCTCAGGCCTCCGGCCCTGGTACTGGCCCACATGGGCGGCTGGAATGGCTGGGATGATGTCAGGCGCTATGTCTGCGGGGCCCCGGTTTGGTTTGACACAGCCTTCTCTATCGGGGAGATCCCTCCTCTCCCACATCCGGACCATCCGGAAAAGGAGGGGAAAGTCCGCTTCAATATGTCCGATGAAGCCTTTCTTTCCCTGGTCAAAGCCCACGGGGCGGACCGTGTGCTCTTTGGCACAGACCTCCCCTGGGCAGACCAGAAGGAGTATGTGGAGCGAATCTCAAAGATGCCCTTCACGGAAGGAGAAAAGGCCAGAATCTTCGGGGAGAACGCGAAAGCGCTGCTGGGCCTTTGATGCCTCCCAGGGCAGCAGCCCGGCTAAGGCCCGCGCCGACTTGCCTCATCTCACAGGATCCTGGCAGCAAAAAGCCCGCGAGATCAAATCTCCCGGGCCTTTCTTTTTTGTGCCTGGACAGCTGTCCTCTTTATAGCAGACTGGACCAGAGGCTCTTCAGATTTGCCGTAGGCGAAGTCTCTGCAAAGGCAGATGCCGCGACCAGGAGCGTAGATGGCAAATTCTGCTGCCCGCGGGAATTCACGAGATATATAGAAATACAGAATACTGTCTCTGATCTGATTTCTGCGGATCGCTTTCTGAAATTCCAGTTCTCTGGAGCGGGCTCCTCAGAGGAACAAAGGCAGTACGTTCTTCAGCAGAAGCAGGATCAGAAACCCGCCGCCAATCATCAGGTGAAAATCCCTCATTTCCCTCTGCCCCAGGATCACGACCGCTGCAATGACCAGTAAAAGCTCCACGGGGGAGCTGACACTGATATACCACATCCCCACCTTCATGCAGGACCAGCCCATGACCCCCAGGGTCAGCGCTGAGACCAGCACCGCGGGAATGTCCCAGCCCCGCCCGTACCAGGCAATCATGGCCAGAATCGGTGATACAGCCGTCAAAAGCAGCCAGATCCTTAAAACATCCACGGGAAGCGTCCTGCCCGCCAGATAAAGGGCGCCGTAAATGCCCAGAAATGCGCCAAGGGCAAAGGCCAGGGTGTTCCAGGCCGCCCTGGCAGGAGCGCTGGAAAAAGCCGCAATTGAGAGACCCAGAAAGATCCAGATGGTGTAGCGGCCAAAGACCCCCGGCAGATCCAGATAGCGCATCATGCCCGGCAGCCGCCCTGCCAGGACAACCCGGAGCAGGTATCCGAGGTACCCAAGCCCCGCGCCGACCAGAAGAAACAGAAGGGACAACAGAACTTCCCTCCCTGACAAGAATCCTCCTCCGTTTCTGCCTCTGCTCATCCAGCTCCTCCCATCTCTCAGATCTGTCTCCTGAACCTTCCCGAATGCAGTTTTCAGTCTTTCGACAGTCCGTATTTTCTTACTTTCCAATCAGTTCTGAGAGCACCTGGTTGATGACCTTCCCATCGGCTTTGCCCTTGAGCTCTCCCATCACCATCTTCATCAGCGCCCCTTTCCTGCCGGAAGCGATCTGCTCCTGGAACTTATCCTGAAGATAAATCCTGACCTCCTCCGCGCTCATCAGCTTCGGCGCGAATTCAGA
>CADBUA010000123.1 GCA_902797665.1 uncultured Lachnospiraceae bacterium
AAGAGAGAGGGAAAGAGAGAGGGAAAGAAAGAGGAGAAGAGAGCGTACAGAGTGTTTATTCGGGATGCACGCAGCAGGGGATTGCCCGACGCGGAGATTCTTGACGCGCTCCTTAGCGGAGACGCCTTCCCGAAGAAGAATAAGGAACTTGCCTGAGTACTGGATCAAGCCCCAGGGAACGCCATGGGTTTGCCTGGGGCATTGCCTTGCTCTCGCGGGACTTTTCCATGAGGCTTTCGCGCTCCTTCCAAAGGGGCGTCTTTCTTGAAAAAGGCAGGGGCCCTTGATATACTTACCGGGATTCTGAGGCTGAATGGAGCTGCCTTTTTGGGGGCGGAAATGAGGTTGTTTTGAGAGAAGAGGAAGTGAAAGAAGAGCGGAGAGTCCTTACGGAAGAGGAGAAGGCACTGCTCCAGCGGGAGAACAGCATCGACCAGAAGCTGCGCCTGATTGTGATTGTTCTGGCGGTTCTGATTCTGGCTTATCTGGTCTACCTGGCGGTGTACAAGAAGCCGGTTGGTAGTCTGTTTTATTTTGCGGCTGGGGGCTTTGTGGTCCTCTACTGGGTCCTGATGGATGTCGTCTCCCTGTTTCTGAAGGGCGGATTCAAGGGCTATTCCAGGGAGGCGAAAAGCGCCTATCTGAAGATGGCAGCCCTGGATGCGGTGTCGAGTGTGGGCCTTGGCTTTTTCCTGGTCGGATTTAACTCCAATGGGTCTATGTATGGAGCTCTTCTCTACCTGGCGGGGATGTTCGGAGCGAGAAGGTTTCGCGAGGAGTGCCTGAGGCTGCGCCTGGCTCCGAATAAGGAATCTGCCGAGGAGGCAGAAAAGACGCCTGCGCCGCTGCCCACAGCGGCCAATCGGGAAGAAAGAAGGAGAGAGGAGAAGCATCTCAGCACCGCTGAGCGCCTGAAGGAGCTGAATGAACGCGCTCAGAGTGCGGAGGACTTTTTCTCTGAGGAGACAGACATAGAATCAGAGACCGGAGAGGGAGAGAAGGAGTCTTAAGCGTGGGAGATCAGATGGATCTGTTTCAGTATGCGGCGGGCAGGACCAGGGAGAGCTGCGCCCCTCTGGCGGCCAGGATTCGCCCGCGGCGCCTCGATGAGCTGGTCGGACAGGAGCACATCATCGGGAAGGATAAGATGCTGTACCGGGCGATCCGGGCGGATAAGCTCAGCTCGGTGATCTTCTACGGTCCTCCGGGGACTGGGAAGACAACTCTGGCCGAGGTGATTGCCCACACGACCTCTTCTGAGTTTACTTCGATCAACGCCACCGCCTCGGGCAAGAAGGAGATGGAGGAAGTGGTCAGAAAAGCCCAGGACCTTTTGGCTATGACCGGGAAACGGACCATCCTCTTCATCGATGAGATTCACCGCTTTAATAAGGGGCAGCAGGACTATCTCCTGCCCTTCGTGGAGGACGGGACGATCATTCTGATCGGTGCGACAACCGAGAACCCCTATTTTGAGGTGAACGGAGCGCTGCTTTCAAGGTCCATCATTTTTGAGCTGAAACCACTCAGCAAGGAGGATATCCTCACGATTCTGAACCGGGCTGTCTCAGACCTGGAGCGTGGGATGGGTGCCTTTGACGCGGTCCTCCTGCCGGACGCGGCGGATTATCTGGCGGATTCCGCGGACGGCGATGCCAGGACAGCCCTGAATGCCCTGGAACTGGGGGTTCTGACTACGGAGCGGGGAAAGGATGGGAAGATCACCATCGACCTTCCCACAGCGGAGGAGTGCATCCAGAAGCGCCGAACGCGCTACGACAAGGACGGGGACTCCCACTATGATACGATCTCTGCTTTCATCAAAAGCATGCGCGGGTCAGATCCGGACGCCGCGGTTTTCTACCTGGCTCGGATGCTCCGTGCGGGGGAGGATATCCGCTTCATCTCCCGGCGCATCATGATCTGTGCCGCGGAGGACGTGGGCCTGGCGGATCCGATGGCGCTGAATGTGGCTGTTTCAGCGGCCCAGGCTATTGAGCGGGTCGGGATGCCGGAAGCCCAGCTCCTGCTCTCGGAGGCGGCCATCTATGTGGCAACAGCGCCCAAGAGCAACAGCAGCACGAACGCGATTTTCGACGCCTGCCGGGCGGTGGATACGGTAAACACCACCGTACCATCCTACCTCCAGGATGCCCACTACGGAGGGTCCTCGAAGCTGGGGCGCGGGATTGGCTACGAGTACGCCCATGACTTCCCCAGGCATTTCTCCAGACAGAGATATCTGCCGGTGGAGCTGGGGGACATGAAGTTTTACAGGCCCTCTGAGAACGGGCATGAGCGGGAGATCACCCGCTATCTCAACTATCTTCATGAGGAGGACCAGGCGGGAGATGAAGGCTTCAGAGCCTGAGGCATGTACAGAAACATCTGAGCAACTGTCCAGTCAGCTTTGCGCACTTGCTACGCAAACTGCAGCAATACAAAGCAAAAGCAAAGGCCGGGAGCATATTCCATGCGGGCGCAGGAGTCTGCGCCCGGCCTCGTATCTGAAGGCGTTTGCGACTGACAGGGACAGATCTGAAAAATGAAGACAGGAGATATCCGCGAGCCTGGAAGATGCGGAACAATTGGCACGGGCTTCCGGGGTAGAGGACAACAATCCAGAAAGGACTCACACGGCTGGTTCCATGTTGCGCGCTGGCAGCAGCCTGGAGTCATCGATATAGAAAGTACAGGACGGAACAGATGCAGCAGGTATTGGATTTGATTGGAAGCTATGTGGGGGAGGCTTTTGAGACGGCAGGCTATGACAGGACCCTTGGGAAAGTCACCGTGTCGAACCGGCCGGACCTCTGTGAGTACCAGTGCAATGGGGCGATGGCAGGCGCGAAGCTTTATCACAAGGCGCCGATCGCCATTGCGGAGGAGCTTGTGGAGATTCTTGAGGGAGGAGATGCCTTCGAAATGGTTTCGGCTGTCAGGCCGGGCTTCATCAATCTCAGGCTTTCCCCACAATTCCTGGCGGATTATCTCAACGAGGAGAGGAAGGATGAGAGGCTTGGAGTGCCAGCGGCGGAGCATCCCAGGACGGTCATTGTGGACTATGGCGGAGCAAATGTGGCAAAGCCCCTCCATGTAGGACACCTCCGTTCCGCGGTTATCGGGGAGAGTATCAAACGGATTTCCCGCTTTCTCGGCAATCAGGTGCTCGGTGACGTGCACCTGGGGGACTGGGGCCTGCAGATGGGCCTGATCATCACGGAGCTCAGGCACAGGAGCCCGGATCTTCCCTATTTTGACGACGCTTTCACGGGCAGCTACCCGGAGGAGGCTCCCTTTACGATCTCGGAACTGGAGGAAATCTACCCCTTTGCCAGCAAAAAGTCCAAGGAGGATGAGAGCTACAAGGCAGAAGCCCTGGAGGCGACGCATCAGCTTCAGATGGGGAAACGGGGCTATTATGCCCTCTGGCAGCATATCCTGAATGTTTCGGTGAAGGACCTGAAGAAGAACTATGACAGCCTGAGCGTGACCTTTGACCTCTGGAAGAAGGAGTCTGACGCCCAGCCCTATATTCCGGATCTTGTAAGCTATCTGAAGGACAAGGGCTATGCCCGCTATGACCAGGGAGCGCTGGTGGTGGATGTGGAGGAGGAGACCGACAGCAAGAAGATCCCGCCCTGCATGATTCTGAAGTCTGACGGCGCCTCCCTCTACAATACCACGGATCTGGCGACAATCATCATGCGGATGGAGAACTGGCAGCCTGACGACATCATCTATGTCGTCGACAAGCGGCAGGAGCTTTATTTTACGCAAGTCTTCCGCTGTGCCAGAAAGACGAAGCTTGTGAAGGAAGACACAGGCCTCTACTTCCTGGGCTTCGGCACCATGAATGGAAAGGACGGGAAGCCTTTCAAGACCCGCGAGGGCGGGGTCATGCGGCTGGAAAATCTGATCGCGGACATTGGAGAAGAGATGTACCGGAAGATCATGGAGAACCATGAGGCAGACCCGGAGGAGGCAAGGGAGACAGCCAGACTTGTGGCCCTCTCAGCGATCAAGTACGGGGATCTTTCGAACCAGGCGTCCAAGGACTACATCTTCGATGTGGATAAGTTTACCTCCTTTGAGGGGAACACCGGACCCTACATTCTCTATACGATCGTCCGGATCAAGTCCATCCTCCGGCGCTATCTGGGGGAGGCTGGCGATGCAAAGGATCTCTCGAGTCTGACGATTCTGCCGCCTCTTTCCGATGCGGAGAAGGCGCTTGGGCTGGCACTGACCCGCTTTGCCCCGGCGGTCCTGTCCGCGGGCGCGGACAGAGCGCCTCACAGAATCTGCAATTATATCTACGAGCTGGCCAACGAGTTCAACCGTTTCTATCATGAGACCCCGATCCTGACGGAAAATCAGCCTGCTCAGCGGGATTCCTACATCGCGCTCATCGACCTCACAAAGCGGATCCTGGAGTGCGGGATCGATCTTCTGGGCTTTGAGGCTCCGGAGCGGATGTAAGATCTGAACACGTAAAGATTTCGGACCTGTCCAGTCGCAGGCTCCTGCAGACATTCGGCCGGCTGGGCTCCCAGGCCCGCATTGAAAGTGCGCCTGGCCTTTGCCTTTTACTGTATGACCTCGCCCGGCGACAAGCGGCCAAAGCGGACTGGACAGTTTTTTAGCGGGAAGCATTCAGATTTTCCCGGACATGCAGGCGGGATATGCCCGCTTCAGTTCTTTTCGCAGATTCTTCTTTCTGCTTGCCGGTATCAAATCGCCAAACCGGAAGACAGGCAGGGCGGAAAGCAGACAGAAGAAAGGCGCAGAGCAGATGCTCTGCGCCTTTTCGACCTTTTTCCGGATCTGACAGACTAAAGCAGAATGGTGAGAAGCTTGCATGTGCCGGGAAGCATTCGCTTTTGCCGAGTGTTTCTGCGGGATCTGCCCACTCACGTCAATCATTTCGCGGATTCTCCCGCACGCGGCTATAAGTTCTGGCTCGAGTTCCCGGCCTCGTAGCGGAAGGAGCCTCAGACTGGACAGCCAGAAGAAAGGAAGCATGATGGACAGAGAACACTTTCAAGCCCTGCCGCCCATGGCCAGGCTTGCCCTGCCGCTGCTGATCAGCTATGCGGCCATGGGGCTTTTTGTCTTCCTTGCGGAGTCTCTCATGGGCCCGGAGCCTCTCATGAGGCTGGACACCCTCCTGACAGGTCTCTCCGCATCCGTCCTGATTCCGCTTTATCTGAAACTGAACTGGGAGTGGTATGGGGGAAAAGAGAAGCGCTTCGTGGGATTTCAGCGTGCCCTTTGGCTGTTTCTTTCCGTACTCCTGGGGGCTGTTCTCTCCCTTCTCTATGGAATGCTGTCGAGCCTTCCGAATGTCTCGAATTTCTTCCAGCTTTTTCCGGGAGAATCGCAGGAGCAGATGTTCGCCTCTCCGCTTGTCCTGCAGCTACTGGTCTACTGCCTCTTGACGCCCGTTTCGGAGGAACTGCTTTTTCGAGCGCTCTCCTTCTCTGCCATCCGGGAGATGACAGAAAAAATCAGCGTGCTCAGGGCCCGCAGACGCGGCGGGGCAGCAGAGGATCGGAAAAGAGAGACGGAGACGATTTTCCTCCCGGCCTTTCTTACTGCCCTCCTCTTTGCCATCTACCATGGATCTTTTTCGCAGCTGTTCTATGCCCTGCCCATGGGTCTTCTCTTTCAGTACGCGGAGAGAGAAGGCGGAAGTCTCTGTTTTCCCATCGCGATGCATGGAGGCGCAAACCTCGCGGCCCTGCTGGCAGAGCATTTCAGCTCCTGAGATCGGCTGAGAAATGTGAAAAGGAGGGGGAGAGGAGGGGAGAGACGGGATCTTTCGGGATAAAGAAAGAGATCAGCAAAGGTTCCTTTGCTGACCTCTTTGCTGCGGGAAGCTGGCAGGATCTGTCAGTTCTGAGGCGTAAGCGGACATATACCGGTAAACAACAGGAAAATCCAGGAGCTTCCGGGTAAACGCCCGGAGATATGAAAAACAGATCTGATCGCTTTCTCCTCCGTCAGCCAAGCTTCAGGTCTCCGTCCTTCACCCACCCGGCTTTCCGGACGAAGTGGTGGATTGCCGGGGCCAGTATCCCTGGCAGCAGGAAACAGATCAGGATGAGGCCGGTCCAGTCCCAGGCAGTGATGGCAGCCTTGGTCCCGGCCGCGATATCGTTGACCCATCCAGTGTATACGCCGATCTGTCCGACAAAGCCGCAGGTCCCCATGCCGGAGCTGACCGCTGGCCCGTTCATCCGGAGATGAAAGACACAGGTGGCGATGGGGCCGGTGATGGCAGAAGCCAGGGTCGGGGCAATCCAGATGCGGGGGTTCCGCACGATGTTGCCCATCTGCAGCATAGAGGTTCCGATCCCCTGGGAGATCAGGCCGCCCCACTTGTTCTCCGGGAAAGACATGACGGCGAAGCCGACCATCTGGGCACAGCATCCGGCCACGGCAGCGCCTCCTGCGAGTCCGGTCAGAGAGAGGGCTGCGCAGATGGCCGCGGAGGAGATGGGAAGTGTCAGGGCTACCCCGACAAGCACGGAGACAAAGATGCCCATCCAGAAAGGCTGAAGTTCAGTAGCCCACATGATCAGATCCCCAACCTTCATGGCAGATTTTCCCAGAGCCGGCGCCCACCAGGCCGAGAGCAGGGCGCCAATGCCGATGGTCACCAGAGGCGTCACCAGGATGTCCACCCTGGTCTCACCGCTGACTGCTTTGCCGCACTCAGCGGCAAGGATGGCAATGAAGAGAACCGCCAGAGGGCCTCCGGCCCCGCCCAGAGCGTTGGAGGCAAAGCCAACAGAGGCCAGAGAAAAGAGGACCAGGGGCGGGCAGTGAAGGGCGTACCCGATGGCGATGGCCATCGCGGGGCCGCTCATCGCGGTGGCGAGTCCGCCCACCGTGTAGTCTGTTCCGCCGATGGTGGCAATGGCCTGCTCCAGAAAGCCGATGTGGAATTGTGTACCGAGGGTGTTGATGATCGTTCCAATCAGGAGCGAGCAGAAGAGACCCTGTGACATCGCGCTCAGAGCATCGATGCCATAGCGCTTTGCTGAGATTACGATGTCCTTTCGTTTCAGAAATGCTGTGAAGCGGGAATCGCTTTTCATAGAATAACTCCTTCCCCGGGCTGAACGGCCGGACGCAGGCACCGGATCTACGGTATGCGTTGAGTTGACAGTCTACATCTTACACAAGTCAATTGAATTTTCAA
>CADBUA010000124.1 GCA_902797665.1 uncultured Lachnospiraceae bacterium
GATCCGGAGCTCGAGAAGCTTCCGGTCTACAGGGAGATCAGCGTCCACGAATACGGGGAGATGCCGATCCAGATCGGCTACTGCAATGGACATAACCACAAGCTGAATGCGCTGGAGTATCACAGAAGCTCTGAGATCAACCTTGGAACTCAGGAGTTCTACCTGATTCTTGGCAGACAGGCTGATGTGACCGATGAGATGACCTATGAGACTTCCAACTGTGTGGCTTTCCATGTGCCCGCACATCTGCCGGTGGAGGTCTTCGCGACTTCCCTCCACTACGCGCCTCTCAGTGTCGGGGATCAGGGCTTCCAGGTCATGGTGGTCCTGCCGAAGGGAACCAACACCGCGCTGAAGGAAAAGCACGAGGGCGGCGAGGATGGTCATCTGACCGCGGTCAACAAGTGGCTGATCGGCCATCCGGAGGGTGGCCTCGCGGAGGGATCCCCCCTGGGTCTCATCGGGGAGAACCTCAGCATCTGAGAAGAAAAAAGCGCTGAAGACAGAGCTGGAGCCTGGGAGTCTTCTCCGGGAGATTCCCAGACTGATGACAGACAGGATTCTACAGGGTTTACATATATATAGTAATAAAATACAGGAGGATAACAGATGTTTACAAATGTACCCCAGGCAAAGGTCGGTATCGTGGCCGTTTCCCGTGACTGCTTCCCGGCTTCCCTCGCAGTGAACCGGAGAAAGGCACTGATTGAGGCTTACACGAAGAAGTATGACGCGAATGACATTTATGAGTGTCCTGTCTGCATCATCGAGAGCGAGACCCAGATGGTGGAGGCCTGCGAAGATGTCAAAAAGGCCGGCTGCAACGCCATCGTTGTTTACCTTGGGAACTTTGGCCCGGAAATTTCCGAGACCCTGCTGGCAAAGCACTTTGAGGGGCCGAAGATGTTCCTCGCAGCCGCTGAGGAGAGCCAGAATGACCTCTCTGATGGACGCGGCGACGCTTACTGCGGCATGCTGAATGCCAGCTACAACCTGAAGCTCCGCAATGTCATGGCTTATATTCCGGAGTATCCGATCGGGACAGCGGATGAGTGCGCGGATATGATCCATGAGTTCCTGCCGATCGCCAGGGCCATTGTCGGACTCTCCGAGCTGAAGCTCATCACTTTTGGGCCGCGCCCGAACAACTTCCTTGCCTGCAACGCGCCCATCAAGCAGCTCTATAACCTGGGTGTTGAGGTTGAGGAGAATTCTGAGCTTGATCTGTTTGAATCCTTTAACAACCATGCCGGCGACAAGCGGATTGCCGAGGTCATCGCTGACATGCAGAAGGACCTGGGCCAGGGCAACAAGAAGCCGGAAATCCTGGAGAAGCTCGCACAGTATGAGCTGACCCTGACCGACTGGGCAGAGGAGCACAAGGGCTACCGCAAGAGAATCTGCTTCGCCGGAAAGTGCTGGCCTGCTTTCCAGACTCAGTTCAGGTTTGTTCCCTGCTATGTCAACAGCCGTCTGACTGGAAGAGGCATCCCGGTGTCCTGCGAAGTGGATATCTACGGCGCGCTGTCTGAGTACATCGGAACCTGCATCTCCAACGATGCGGTGACCCTGCTCGACATCAACAACTCTGTGCCGGATGACATGTACGAGGCTTCTATCAAGGGGAAGTTCGACTACAGGCACACGGACACCTTCATGGGCTTCCACTGCGGCAATACCTGCTCGGGCAAGCTTTGCGGCGGCTTTGAGATGCGCTATCAGAAGATCATGGCCAGATCCCTTCCGATCGAGGTCACGAACGGGACTCTGGAAGGCGCTATCGTGCCGGGCGACATCACCTTCTACCGCCTGCAGAGCACAGCGGACAACATCCTTCGCGCCTATGTCGCAGAAGGTGAGGTCCTGCCGGTCGATCCGATGTCCTTCGGCGGCATTGGCGTGTTCGCAATCAAGGAGATGGGCCGCTTCTACCGCCATGTCCTGATTGAGAAGGGCTATCCGCATCATGGCGCGGTTGCCTTCGGCCACTACGGAAAGAGCCTCTACGAGGTCTTCAAGTACATCGGTGTGGCACAGGATGAGATCGGCTGGAATCAGCCGAAGAGCCTGCCTTACAAGAGCGAGAACCCCTTTGCCTGAGAGCTGTCAACGCAGACACAGAGCACAGGTATACAAGGCAAAAATAAATAATTATAGGATCATATAGTTATTTAAGC
>CADBUA010000125.1 GCA_902797665.1 uncultured Lachnospiraceae bacterium
GCCGTGTAATTGTGCTCCTTCGCCATCTCGATGGCATCCAGGGTCTCGGTCAGCGTACCGATCTGATTCAGCTTGATCAGAACCGCGTTCGCGACGCCGAGCTCAATGCCCTTCTTGATGAAAGTGGTGTTGGTGACGAACAGGTCGTCGCCGACCAGCTGGATCTTGCTTCCCAGACGATCAGTCAGCTTCTTCCAGCCATCCCAGTCGTTCTCAGAGAGGCCGTCCTCGATGGAGATGATCGGATACTTCTCAACCCAGCCTGCATACAGCTCGATCATCTCGTCAGAGGTCTTCTCGCCCTCGCCGGAGCGGGCCAGGTTGTAGACCTTCTTCTCCGCATCATAGAACTCAGAGGATGCCGGATCCATGCAGATGCCCATATCCTTGCCCGGCTCATAGCCAGCGGCCTTCATGGCTTCCACGATCATCTCCAGCGGCTCCTCGTTGCCGTGCTTGCAGGAAGGAGCATATCCACCCTCATCGCCGACAGCGGTGTCATATCCTCTCTTCTTGAGGATGCTCTTCAGGGCGTGGAAGGTTTCTGCGCCCATCCGGACTGCTTCATGCTCAGACTTCGCGCCGATCGGCATGATCATGAACTCCTGCATATCGACGGTGGAGTCAGCGTGCTTGCCGCCGTTGAGGACGTTCATCATCGGAACCGGGAGAACCTTGGCGTTGACGCCGCCGATATACTTATACAGCGGAAGCCCGCAGCTGTCAGCCGCTGCCCTGGCTGCTGCCAGAGAGACGGACAAGGTCGCGTTTGCACCCAGGTTGCTCTTGAACTCAGTGCCATCCAAGTCAAGCATGGTCTGATCGATCAGGGTCTGATCAAAGACATTGAGGCCAACGATCTTCGGAGCGATCTTCTCGTTGACGTTAGCGACAGCCTTGAGGGTGCCTTTCCCACCAAAGCGGCTCTTGTCGCCGTCACGAAGCTCAATGGCTTCTCTCTCACCGGTGGAAGCGCCGGACGGGACAATCGCCCTTCCGAATGCTCCGGACTCGGTCGTGATCTCGCACTCAACTGTCGGATTTCCTCTGGAATCCAGGACCTCGCGCGCGATAACCTTCTCGATCTTGTCTTCATATGCAGGCATTGTGAAAATTCTCCTTTCTTACAAACGTTCTTTGTGGGGCAGCACCGGAAGCCTGCCCCGGAGGACGCTCTCCGGCTGACCTCTGGACAGAGTCCCCCTCAATCAGATTCTATTTCAGTATACTACAAAAAGAATCACAAATGCTACCGCATCCACGGTCTAAATATGTGTTATTATTATGAAAAATCCCCGGGCATGAAAAATCAGAAAAACGTCGGACAGCTGTGCCATCCGTCGTGATTTTTTGTGCATGTTTCCAGCAGCATCTTAGGAGGGCCACATGAAAAAGCTAACGAAAAAAGTCATCTGGCAGTTCGCCATCGGACAGCTCGGCTGGAGTACCCTTTCGGCGATCGTCACCAACTGGGTCATCAGCTTCTATCAGCCGGGTGAGGAGATGCTCTCTGCCGGCCAGACCGTCTTTATCCCCCAGGGCCGTGTCATCTTCGGTGTCATCACCATCCTCGGCGGAATCTATGCCCTGGGCAGACTCTTTGACGCCGTCACAGACCCCTGGATCGCCAACCTGTCTGACAAAAGCAGAAATCCCAAAGGGAGACGGTTGCCCTTCATGCAGAAAGCGGCCCTGCCGCTGACAGCGGCGACGATTCTCATCTACTGGTCCCCGATCAACGGGGAGAGCCCGGTCAACGGAGTCTGGATCCTGGTCATGATGCTTCTTTTCTACCTCTTCATGACAGTCTACTGTACGCCCTACAATGCCCTGATCGCGGAGCTGTCCGGCTCCCAGGAGGAGCTGACAGCCATCTCCACGGCCATCTCCTTCACCTTCATTTTTGGCAGTGCGCTGGGCTATGCCTGCCCCTTCATCTGGGGCGCGCTGACGCCCTCTCTTGGCCGTGTCACAGCCATTCGCGTGACTTTCCTCATCCTGGCGCTCTTTGCCCTGATCTGCCTCTATGTTCCGACCTTCACCATCAAAGAGAGCGACTACGCAGACATCCAGCCGGCCGGAGGAAGCGCCTTCCAATCGCTGGGAAAGACCTTCGCCAACAAGGATTTCCGGGTCTTTGTCCTCTCTGATATCTGCTACTGGGTCGCAATCACCATGTTCCAGTCCGGCCTCACTTTCTTCATCACCTCCCTGATGAGACTGCCTGAGACCATGAATACCATTCTCTACATCGGGATGACCCTCCTGTCAGTGGCACTGTATACCTCCGTTGGAAAGCTCACGCACCGCTTCGCCAAGAAGAACCTGATCATCTTTGCCTTCTTTGAGTTCTCTGTGGTCTACCTGGTCACTGCCATCTCCCAGGGCCAGACTGGCACATACAAAGGCATGATCTTTGGTGTCCTCATCATGCTCCTGGCATCTCCTTCCATGGCCATCCTCGGCATCCTGCCACAGACCGTCGTCGCGGACATCGCCAAAAGCGATGAGATCTCCACCGGAGAGAACCACGACGGCATGTTCTTCGCAGCCCGTACCTTTGCCATGAAGCTGGGCCAGAGCCTGGCGGCCATCCTCTTCACCAGCTTCGCCACCATCAGCAGGGAGACCGGTCTCGGCTATCGGATTGCAGCCCTCTCCTCGGTCATCCTATGCCTGGCAGCCGCCTTTGTCATGATGAACTACAATGAGAAAAAGGTCATGGGCCTCCTCGGGGAAGGGAAAGCAAAGGCCTGAAAAGAGTCCATACCTTTTTTACTTTCAGCCAGGAGAAATCGCCCCGCAAAAGCCCGCACGTGCCAATTGTCGGATGTACGCTCGCGGGTATAGCCCCGGAGCACGCTCTCAAAAAATACTGAAAGCCCCAAAACCGTCAGGTTCAGGGGCTTTTTTCATTGTTCAATCGTAGCTGTATTGTCGCAGGCTCCTTCAGGCACCCGGCCAGACCCAGGCTCCTACGCCGGCATAAAAAGCCGCCCGGCCCGCTGCCAAATATGGGAGGCATCTGGATCTGCCGAAGACCTGGCGCTGTATCTTTCCCTCAGGAGTCGAATTGATCTCTCAGCCCATAAGTCTCAATTTCAGCGAAATGATCCGCCGGACAGATTCATCGATCCGATCCATGGAGATCCGGCCGCTCAGAACCCCCAGCAGAAGGTCGTCATAAGCCGCCTGAAAATTCGTCGGCATCAGAAGAAGATCAGCGCCTGCCTCGACAGCCAGAACCGACGCGGTGCCGGAATTATATTCCGCCAGCGCCCCCATGTTCATGGCGTCGGTGATGATGAGCCCTTCAAAGCCCATCTCTCCGCGGAGAAGATCTGTGAGGAAGAAAGGGGAAAGAGACGCCGGAAGGTCCCCATCTGGAGCGTTCTGAAAGCTGAGATGGCCTGCCATGATCAGTTCTGCCCCGGCTTTGATGCCGGCCTCAAAGGGGATCAGATCTGCTTCAGAGAGCTCCTTCAGGCTTTTTTCAGACACAACGGCCCCCAGATGGCTGTCCCCCGAGACATCTCCTTGTCCCGGGAAGTGTTTCACTGTCGCCGCAAGCCTGTGCTTCTGCAGGGCCTGAACAAAGGCGGAGACCATCTCTCCGCACACAGCCGGATCCGCGCTGAAGGATCTTCTGCCAATGGCGGAAGAAGAAAGGTCCGAGACCAGGTCGCCGACCGGAGCGAAATTCACATTAAAACCAAGGTCAGTGAGGTATGTTCCGATCACATCGCCGATCTCGGAAGCCCGTTGTGGATCTCCCGTCTCCCCGACACTCCGCATGTCCGGGATGGATGGAATATCGGCAATGCCCCTCCCAGAGACCCGGCAGACGGGTCCGCCTTCCTCGTCCACGCATAGAAAAAGCGGCAGGCCTGTAATCTCCAGGGCGATCTTCTGGCTGGAGATAAGCATCTCCCGGATCTGATGGGCTGAGTTGATGTTCTGCTCCATGTAGATGAGCCCTCCGACCGGACTTTTCAGATAGGCGCTCCTGGTGTCCTCTCCTGCCTGCGTGGCTATATCCACGCCTGTCAGCTGCTCCGGCGTAAGGATAAACATCTGGAAGACCTTCTGCTCCAGGTCCATATCAGAGAGAATCTTCTCCACCTCCGGATCCCTGGCCTGGACCAGGCTTTCCTCTTTGATCTCCGTCTCTGTTTCCGTTCTGATCGGGTTTTCACAGCCGATCTGATCGTTCATCTCTGTTTCTGTCTCTGTCTCTCTCAAGTCTTTCCAGCCTGCCTCCATACTTGCCTGGGTCTCCATCAGATCCTGGCCTGACTCTGTCTCCTCCGCACGGGACCAGTTCATCTGGCGCCCCCTGCCGGATGCGGCGTAGACAGATAAAGACGATAGAAGAGACAGAATAAGCAGGAGCGCCGGGAAGAATCCTGGCGCTCCTAATCTCATCTTCCTGTTAAGACCAGAGCCACGAAAAGAAACCATGTCTCATCCTCCTCTCTTCCCTGACGCTTCCAGGGCAGCTTTCAGCCTCTTTCCAATCTCCCCGCTGATCACGCCGATCACAAGCCCTGTGATCACTCCGGAGATGGCCAGCGGAAAAAAATAGTAAGCGACCCGGACATTCTCCACCACGGCCATGGCCACAAGGATCTGTCCTGCATTGTGGGTCAGTCCGCCAATCACACTGACCCCCACCATGCCGAACTGCCCGGACCGTTTTGCCCATGCCATGGCCAGAAGGCTCAGAAGCGCTCCGGCCGTACTGAAAGCAATGCTGAAGGCATTCCCGAAGAGAAAACCTACAGCAAAAATCCGTACGAGATTGACGAGAAGGGCTTCCTTCCATCCAAAGAGAAAAAGAACGCACACGATCGTGGCATTGGGAAGTCCCAGCTTCATCCCTGGAATCCCGCCAAAAAAGGGGATCAGGGATTCCACATAACTGAGAATCAGCGCTGCCGCTGTCAAAAGCCCCATGAAGGCAATCTTTCTTGTTTTCTGTTCGCTTGTCATCTCTCCTGACCTGTCTGACCGAATCTGCCATCACGCATGCAAGGGTATATCCCCGTCCGTGTCTATCTGCAAATGCTCCGGATAAAGGCAAAAAACGGATCCGCTTTTGTCTTAGCTGTATTTCCCATCGCCTGAACACGCTCAGACCGCTTCCTATGGGGGAGAGGCCTCTCAGGGCGCCTCCTCCTCCCGGTCCTCGATGTAAACCAGAACGCCATGCGGCAGGCAGGCGATGATCTCCCCCTCCTTTGAGATTTCCCCAGTCAGGACACAGACCTGATTGGAACAGTTGGCCTCAGACACCCTTGCCTTCCCGTCCTTTACCTGGACGATGTTGTAATCCCCGTGCTCCTTATCTCCGATGATCTTTTCAGCATCATGGTCCAGATCCAGCGTCGCTGTTCTGTAGCCGTTCACCGTGACCACCACAACCTTGCCCGAGTCCGAAACTTTCAGTTTCTGAACAATAAGCCCGATGACGGAAAAAACAAGAAGAATCCCCACCAGGAAAATCGTGTTCTTCGTCTTCTTCTCCATGTTTTTCCAGAAGAAGGCCGGGGCCTTCCCCGTACTTTCATGATTATCGCTTTTTGTCACCCGATCTCCTTTTTCTATCCACCGTATTCAAATGTTATGCTTTCTTAACAGGGAGCCATCAGGATTTGCCAGATGCGTGGGCAGTATAAGCACTTGTAGCTGTCCAGTCGCAGGCACCTGTAGGCATTCGGTCTGGAAAAGTCTCCTGCGCCCACATGAAAGGTATGCCCGGCCTTTACTTCTGATCTGTATCAGCACGCTTTCGGCAGCAAGTGCGCAAAGCAGGCAGGACAGTCAGCAGCAGTTTACTGAACAGCACCGTAGGAATGAAGGCCCGGCATCAACGTGTTCACCCCCACGAAGGTAAACAGCACGATCGGCACCGCAATCACCACGTAAAGGGCAAGAGTTGGTCCCTTTTTCTTCCGCACCAGGCGCAGGTGCAGAAAGATTGCGTACACAATCCAGGTGATCAGTGCCCAGACTTCCTTGGGATCCCAGGTCCAGAAAGCAGACCAGGCCTCCTCCGCCCAGATCGCGCCAATCACAATGGTGACTGTCAGAAGCAGCAGGCCGATGGCAACCAAACGGTAGATCAGGTAGTCAATCTCCTCCAGTTTTTCATCCTCCGGGTCTTTTCGGCTGATCATGAGATAGCGGACGCCCGAACCACCAGCCAGCATAAAGCAGGCATAGGAAAAAGCAGCGCTTCCAATGTGCGTCACAAACCAGACGCTGCGGAGCGCCGGCATCAGCTCATTGATCTCCCTCGGCTGCAGGGCGGCGTAGAGCAGAATCCCCCAGACCATCAGCATCCCCACTGTATCCAGCCAGGTGATGGAAGTTCTGTAATGCAGAATGATCAGGATCACAGCAATTCCCCAGGAGAACATTGTCGCGAACTCAAACTGATTGGACATGGGAACACGACCGGCCTGAATCCCCCGGGCGACCAGATAGGCAGAACTCAGCGCAAAGCCGCCAAGAAACAGCGTCCACCCGATCTTTCCACTCTTCTCACTGTGAAAGACCTGGCCAAAGAAGTGCAGAACCATCCC
>CADBUA010000126.1 GCA_902797665.1 uncultured Lachnospiraceae bacterium
GAATAAATCTGGAATAAATCTGGAATAAATTCGGAATGAATGTCAGAATAGATCCAGAATGGATTCAGAATGAAATCAAAACGGACTCAGACCAGAAAAGCAGGGTGAAAGAAAAGGGGAACAAGTTGGGATCCAGATCATACAGTCAGTTGATGAAGACAGCAAGATATGTCATGAACATGCTTCCGGTGCTCAACGTTGACGCACTGTTCTCCGACGAGAGCGCGGATTATGTGAGCCCGATGGAGCCGAAGGTGGGGGAGGAGGTTACGATTCGCTTCCGGTCCGCCCGTGCCAACGTGGATGAGGTCTACCTGTCGCTGGGCGACAGAAAAATCCGGATGGATTTCGAAAAGACAGAGGGGGCCTTCGACTATTACACGACGAAGCTGACCTGCACAGAGGCCACACTGAGCTACTATTTTGAAGTGATCGGCGGAAGGTCCCTGGTATGGCTGACCAAGAGCGGGGTCAGCAGCACGCTGGACGAGCACCATTTCTTCCGGATTACGCCGGGATTCTCCACACCAGCCTGGGCCAAGGGGGCTGTGATGTACCAGATCTTTGTCGAGCGCTTCGCCAAGGGAGATCCGTCGACCGATGTATTGACCGACGAGTATCGCTACCTTGGCGCCAACGTCCGACAGATCGATGGCTGGACCTATCGACCGGACTGCATGGAAGTCCGGGACTTTTACGGCGGGGACCTTCAGGGGGTGCTGAATAAACTCGACTATCTGAAGGATCTGGGGATTGAGGTCATCTACCTCAACCCGATCTTTGTATCACCGTCCAACCACAAGTACGATACGCAGGACTATGACTACGTAGATCCCCACTTTGGAAAGATTGTTGTCGACGAGGGGGAGCTGCTTCAGGATGGCAGGGTTGAAAACAGGGATGCCAGCCGCTACATCTGCCGGGTCACGAGACGGGAAAACCTCGAGGCCTCGAATCAGTTGTTCATCCGACTGGTGGAAGAGATCCACGCCCGGGGCATGCGGGTGATTCTTGACGGGGTCTTTAACCACTGTGGCTCATTCAACAAGTGGATGGACCGGGAGCGGATCTATGAAGGGCAGGAAGGCTACTCCCAGGGGGCATTTGTTGCCCGGGAAAGCCCCTACCACGACTTCTTCCGCTTCCGGGATGAGCACGCCTGGCCCTACAATGAGAGCTATGACGGCTGGTGGAATCACAACACCCTGCCCAAGCTGAACTATGAGGATTCCAGCAAACTCACCGAGTACATCTTCCGGATTGCCAGAAAGTGGGTCTCCCCGCCTTACTCAGTGGATGGATGGCGCTTGGATGTGGCCGCGGACCTGGGCTTCTCCGCCGAGTTTAACCACAAGTTCTGGCAGATGTTCCGGCGCGAGGTCAAGGAAGCCAATCCCAACGCGATCATCATTGCGGAGCATTACGGGGAGAGCCGGAGCTGGCTGAAGGGGGATCAGTGGGACACGGTCATGAATTATGACGCCTTCATGGAACCGGTCACCTGGTTCTTCACGGGGATGGAGAAACACTCCGATGAGTTTCTGGAGGGGCAGCTGGGGAACGCGGACAGCTTCTTCGGCTCCATGCGCTATCATATGTCGCACTTCATGGAGCCCTCTCTTCTCTGCGCGATGAATGAGCTCTCCAACCACGATCACTCCCGCTTCCTGACCCGGACCAATCACAAGGTTGGCCGGTACCGGGACTTTAACTATGATGCGGCCTCTGTGGGCGTGAAGCCGGAGGTGATGCGGGAGGCCGTGGTCATGCAGATGACCTGGCCGGGGGCTCCGACCCTCTACTACGGCGATGAGGTGGGGCTCACCGGCTTCACGGATCCGGACAATCGGCGGACTTACCCCTGGGGGAAGGAAGACAGGCAGATGTTGGAGTTTCACCGGGCTGCGATCGAGATGCACAAGGTGCACCCGGCGCTCCGGACGGGTTCTTTGAAATTTCTCTACGGCAGCCGGGACTTTATCGCCTACGCCAGGTTTAACCAGACCGAACAGATTGTTGCCGTTTTCAACAACTCCGATCAGGAGCGGACGGAGCGATTCTCCGTCTGGACCGCCGGCATTCCCATGGATGGAGAACTGGTGCGGATCTTCTACACAGACGCAGACAGCTTTTCCAGGAAGGCTGAGATCTATAAGGTGGAGCAGGGGGCGATCACGCTGACGATGCTGCCTTTCTGTGCCATCGTTCTGGCTGCGCGGAAAAAGACTATGTTTCAGCAGAAACCACGCTGGTGGTGAGGGTTTGACAGATGCCCCGCCGGCGGGCAAGATATACCGGTGACGGAAACAGGTCCGCGCGGCAGGAGAATCTGTCAGCTGCGCCCTTGGCCGCTTGTCACCGGGCGAGGCCATATATTTCAAAAACAAAATATTCTTATAATATAGATAAACAAAAAATAATACAGATCCACGAAGAACCAATAAAGAATCACAATAAAAGAATACACCAGGCGATAGCATAAGCATACATTCGATAAGAGCATATCACATAACAAAAACAAGAAATAGATAAAAACAACCAGGAAGTTCGACAAAAGACAGAAATAAAGAAGGGGAGAGAATATGGGGGAGAGAGTGATGAACATCGCGGTTCTTTGTGGAGGAACGTCCTCGGAGCGGGAGATCTCAATTGTGTCTGGCACACAGGTGTGTCTGGCACTTCGGGCGAAGGGTCATCGGGCCATTCTGATCGATGTGTTCGCCGGCGACAGCCGGGTGACAGAAAGGCAGCTGAGCTCTTTGGAGGAGCTTTTTCCGGAAAGCTATGACGTCGAAGCGGCGGCAGCCTATGCCCGCTCTTTTGACGAGAAGATCCCGGAGATGAAAAAGCGCAAGGTTTTCTGGGGGCCGAACGTTCTGGAAGTTTCGAAGGCCGCGGACTGTGTCTTTATGGCCCTTCACGGGCAGAATGGCGAGGACGGGAAAATTCAGGCCTCCTTTGAGCTTCTGGGGATCCCCTATACCGGAAGCAGCTACCTGGGAAGCGCGCTGGCCATGGATAAAGAACTCAGCAAGCAGATGTTCCGGGAGAACGGGGTGCCGACCCCGGCTGGGATTGTCCTCCATCGGGGGCAGGAGGAGCTGCTTCCTGCATCTGAGAACGGTATCGGGCTCCCCTGCGTCGTCAAGCCTTCCTGCGGCGGATCCTCCCTGGGGGTGAGTATCGCCTCTACGGAGGAGGAGTACCAGGCGGCTCTGAAAGAGGCTTTCTCCTACGAGAATACCCTGATCGTCGAGCAGTACATCTCCGGGCGGGAGTTTTCGGTGGGGGTCGTGGACGGCGTTGCTTACCCGATCATCGAAATCGCCCCGATTGAGGGCTTTTACAACTATAAGAATAAGTACAGCGCAGGCTCTACGGTGGAGACCTGCCCGGCGGACCTGCCGGAGGACCTCAGCAGAAAAATGCAGAATGCATGCCTTGCCGCCTGCAAGGCGCTTCGCCTGAATTCCTACTGCCGGATCGATGTAATGATGGACAAGGAAGGGAATCCCTACTGTCTGGAGGCCAATACCCTGCCGGGCATGACGCCCACCAGTCTCCTGCCGCAGGAGGCCGCGGCGCTGGGGATGGATTTCGGAACACTTTGTGAGAAGCTGATCACGGTCTCTCTGGGGGAAGGGCAGGAGGAAGCATGAAAGGGCTGAGCATCTGGAAGATCGCTGAAGTGACAGGAGGAACCCTCAGGGTTTTTCACTTTGGGGCAGACGGCTGGACCGTTTGTATGGAGGGGGAAGCGCGAAGCTGTTTTCTCTCTCAGGAAGTTGCCTCCATCACCACCGACAGCCGGAAGGTGGAGGAGGGATGTCTTTTCGGGGCGATTCTGGGAGAGCGGGTGGATGGACATAGCTTCCTGCCGGATGTCTTTCAGAAGGGCGCTGTCTGTGCCCTCACAGAAAAAGAAATCCCATCTGAAAAAGCCCTGCCGGATACGGCCATGGATTCACGCTTTGCGGCGCTGATTGAAGTCAGAAATACCCAGAAAGCCCTCGGAAGCATTGCGGAGGAGTACCTGAAGGTGCTTCAGATCCCGGTGGTCGGCATCACGGGCTCCGTGGGGAAAACCTCCACAAAGGAAATGATCTTCTCCGTCCTCAGACAGAAGTACAATGCCCTCAAGACGGAGGGCAACTTCAACAATGAACTGGGCCTTCCTCTGACCATCTTTCGGATCCGGGAGGATACTGAGATCGCGGTGCTGGAGATGGGGATCTCCCACTTTGGAGAGATGGCATATCTCTCCCGGATTGCCCGCCCGGACACAGCAGTGATCACAAACATCGGGACCTGCCATCTGGAATATCTCAGAGACCGGGATGGGGTCCTGAAGGCAAAGACTGAGATTCTGGAGCACACAAACCCGGCGGGTTCAGTGATCCTGAATGGGAATGACGACAAGCTCAGGACCGTGGAGACGCCGGGAAGACATAGGGTCTTTTTCGGTATCCATTCGGATGAGGCTGCCATTGACTACGCGGCAGGAAGTTCCCCGGATTTTCCGGGCGACCTCAGAGCGGAAGAGATTGTGCTGGCCAGAGACATCCGGCAGATGGGTTTTGAGGGGACGGTCTGCAGGATCGAGACTCCGAAGGGGGCCTTTGAGGCCAGGATCAGGGTGCCGGGCCTTCACAATGTCGGGAATGCTGCCGCGGCAGCGGCAGTAGGGCTTCAGTATGGCCTTTCTCTCGAGGAGATCCGAGCCGGTATTGAAGCCTTTGACACGATCTCCGGCCGCTTCCGGGTGATCCGGGGATCACGCTGGCTGGTCATCGACGACTGCTACAACGCAAATCCCATGTCGGTCAAGGCATCCCTCAACGTGCTTGCGACTGCGGAAGGCCGTAGAGTGGCCATTCTCGGGGACATGGGAGAGCTGGGGGAGACGGAAGAGGCCCTTCACCGGGAAGTCGGGACACACACTGCCGGGAAGGTGGATCTTCTCATCGCCATTGGAGCGCTCTCAAAACACTTGGCAGAGGCTGCGTGCGAGGCTGGGGTCCATGTTTCCTACTACCCCGACGTTTCGGCCTTTTTGAAAAGGCGGGAGATGGAACTCTCGGAAGGGGACAGCATCCTTGTCAAAGCCAGCCACTTCATGAAGTTTTCTGAAATTGTAGAAGCTTTGACGTAACTGTGCAGTAAGCTTTGCGCATTTTGTGCCGAGCGCGGTAAAACAGAGCAGAAGCAATGGCCGGGCGCATCAGAAGTCTGGCGCCTGACGGCTGTAAGATGCCAGGGAGGATCGACATGGTGATCATAGCAGGCCTTGGGAATCCAGGCAGCAAGTATGAGAAAACGCGCCACAACTGTGGATTTGAGGTGATTGATATGCTGGCGGAGCGCTTTCAGATCGATGTCTCCACCCGCCGATTCAAGGCACTCACTGGGATCGGGCAGATCGGAGGGAGCAAGGTACTTCTGATGAAGCCGCAGACCTTTATGAACCTGAGCGGGGAGGCCATTCAGCCAGCCTGCGCTTTCTATAAGGCTGATCCGAAGACCAGTCTGATCGTCATCTCCGATGACGTCAATCTCCCTCCGGGTCAGCTCAGGATCCGGGGAAAGGGCTCCGCAGGCGGCCACAACGGCATGAAAAGCATCATCACGTGTCTCGGGACCGAAGAATTTATTCGGATCCGGGTCGGTGTCGGGATGGAGCCTCCAGGCTTTGATCTGGCAGACTTTGTGCTTGGACGCTTTTCCCATGCCCAGAAGAGCCTGATGACGGATGCCTTCGAGCGCGCTTCATGTGCTGTGGAGGATCTGCTGACACAAAAACTTGACATCGTCATGAATCAATACAACCGCAAGGTGGTGGAAGAAGAATAATCTATGCAAAAGGCACTGTATGCTCCAATGCTTGAGCTGGAAGGTTTCAACCGGCTCTTATCAAGGATGAAGGAGAATACCGGCATGCTTCTGGTGAGCGGCTGTATGGACGCGCAGAAAGCCCACCTGATTGCCTGCCTTAGCCGTGATGTTCCGGTGCGTTGTATCATCGCACCGGATGATTTGCGTGCAAGAGAAATATATGAGAACTACCAGCTGTTTGATCCCAGGGTCTATCTTTATCCGGCAAGGGATTTTGTCTTTGCCCAGGCTGATCTCATGAACCGGCAGCTGGCATCAGAACGGATCGCCTTCCTGAAGGCCCTCTGCGAGTACCGCGCCGGCCGGGATCAGAATGGGGAGGGCATTACGGTCATCCTGACCGCCATGGCGCTCATGTCCCGCTGCATCCCACTTGAGATCTGGGAGGACTCGGCCCGCTCCTATCAGACCGGGGACGAAATCGACTTCGTCGAGGAGAAGAAAGCACTCAGAGACATGGGCTATGAGCGCGTGGAGATGGTGGAGGGGCCGGGCCAGTTTGCTTCGCGCGGCGGCATTCTGGACATCTTCCCGCTGACGGAGGAGAACCCGATCCGCATCGAACTCTGGGGGGATGAGATTGACTCCATCCGCACCTTTGACGTGGAGTCCCAGCGCGCCATCGAGGGGACATCCTCTGTCCTGATCTATCCGGCATCGGAGTTTACGACGAACCAGGAGATTACAGAGGCGGGTCTTTGTCGAATCCGGAAGGAGGCGGAGAAGCAGGAGAAAAGATTCCGCGCTTCCGCGCTCAGTGAGGAGGCATATAAGACCTCACGGATCTACGAGGATGCCAGAGAAAAACTGGAAGACTTCGGCGATACCTCTGTGATGGAGAACTTCTCCTCTTACTTCTATGAGGAGGGGATCTCGCTCCTGGACTACTTCCCGTCTGCCTGCCCGATTTTTGTTGATGAGCCCGGCCATGTGGCGGAGAATGCCCAGGCAGCGGAGGCGGAGTTTGCTGACAGCATCTCCCATCGCCTGGAGAAGGGGACTGCCCTTCCGGGCCAGGGGAAGACATACTTCCAGGCCAAGGCTGTTTTCGCCCGCCTCTCCAGGCGCAGTCTGGTGGGGCTGACGACCATGGGGGGTGGCAAATGCCCCTTTCCCATCGCTGAAAAGATGGACATCGGCGCTGGGGGGACCGGCGTCTACAATGGGGACTTCTCCCAGCTGGTCAGTGACCTCAGGCGTTATCGGAAAAACGGCTGGCGGGTGATCCTTTTGACTGCCTCCAGGACTCGTGGAAAGCGTCTGGCTCAGGATCTTCAGGACAATGAGGTTCCGGCCTTCTATTCAGAAGATCCGGACATGACCCTGAAGAGCGGCCATGTCTCCGTGATTCAGGGGAATGCCCACAGGGGATATGAGTATCCGCTTCTGAAGTTTGCTGTGCTCACCGAGAGCGATATCTTCGGGCAGGCAGCCCGGAGGCAGAGGCGCCGCAGAAAGCTGGAGGGAAAGAACATCCAGAGCTTCACGGAACTTCATCCGGGCGACTATGTGGTCCATGAGAACCACGGGATCGGGATCTACCGGGGGGTGGAACAGGTGACTGTGGATCATGTCCAGAAGGACTATATGAAGATCGAGTACGCCAGCGGTTCCAATCTCTATGTCCTGGCGACGCAGCTGGACATGATTCAGAAGTACGCGGACGCAGACTCCGGGACGCCCAGGCTCTCCAGGCTCGGGAGCACGGAATGGCAGAGGACCAAGGGAAAGGTCCGGACAGCCGTGGAGGAGGTCGCGGAGGAACTGGTCCAGCTGTATGCCCAGAGGCAGCAGCAGAGAGGCTACGCTTTCGGGCCGGATACCACCTGGCAGACCGAATTCGAGGAGATGTTCCCCTACGAGGAGACCCAGGATCAGCTCAGCGCCATCGAAGAGACCAAGAAGGATATGGAGTCCGACAGGATCATGGACCGTCTGATCTGCGGGGATGTGGGCTACGGGAAGACAGAGATCGCGATTCGGGCGGCCTTCAAGGCTGTCCAGGAGAGCAAGCAGGTGGCCTTCCTGGTGCCGACGACCATACTGGCGCAGCAGCATTACAACACTTTCCTGCAGCGCATGAAAGACTACCCGGTCCGGGTGGACCTGATGTGCAGATTTCGCTCCAGAGCGGATCAGCAGAGAACCGTGCAGGGGCTGAAAAGCGGGGCGGTGGACATCGTCATTGGGACCCATAGACTCCTGTCCAAGGATATCGCGTTCCGGGATCTGGGTCTTCTGGTGGTCGACGAGGAGCAGCGTTTCGGGGTAACCCACAAAGAAAAGATCAAACAGCTGAAAAAGAACGTCGATGTTCTGACACTGACTGCGACGCCGATCCCCAGGACCCTGCATATGTCCCTGATCGGGATCCGGGACATGTCGGTTCTGGAGGAGGCCCCCCAGGACCGTCTGCCCATCCAGACCTATGTGATGGAGTTCTCCGAGGAGACCATCCGGGAGGCGATCGCCCGGGAACTGGCCCGGCGGGGGCAGGTCTATGTGGTCTACAATCACGTGGCGACGATCCCGGACATGACGCGGAAAATCCAGAATCTGGTGCCATCGGCTAACATAGCCTACGCCCACGGTCAGATGGAGGCCAACCAGATCGAAGACATTATGTACGACTTCATCAATGGTGCCATCGATGTTCTGGTTTCGACGACAATCATAGAGACCGGCCTCGACATCGCCAACGTCAACACGATGATCATCTGTGACGCGGACCGGATGGGGCTGTCCCAGCTCTATCAGCTGCGCGGGAGGATTGGGCGTTCCAACCGCACGGCCTACGCTTTTCTGATGTACAAGAAGGACAAGGTCCTTCGGGAGGTGGCTGAGAAGCGCCTGGCCGCCATCCGGGAGTACACCGAGCTCGGTTCCGGCTTCAAGATCGCCATGCGCGACCTGGAGATCCGCGGGGCTGGAAATATGCTGGGCAAAGCCCAGTCCGGGCACATAGCGGAAGTAGGCTATGACCTTTACTGCAAGCTCCTGAACGAATGTGTCATGGCTCTCAAGGGAGAGTCCACTGAATCGACGGAATTCGATACATCGATTGATATTGATGTGAACGCCTACATACCGGACAGCTATATCAGCAACGAGAACCAGAAGCTGGATCTCTACAAACGGATTGCCTGCACCTGCGGGGAGAAGGACTATGAAGACCTCCTCGACGAGCTCATGGACCGCTTCGGGGAGCCCCCCAAAATGGTACAGGACCTTTTGCGGGTTGCATTGCTCAAGTACTTTGCACATGCCTGCTACCTGACCGAGCTCACGGAGAAGGATGGGGAGATTCGCTTCAAACTCTACGAGAAGGCGCCGGCCTCCGCCGAGCAGATTTCTTCTTTCATGAAGGGCTATGGCGGAAGAATGCGCTTTGTTGCGCAAAAGAAGTCCTATTTCGCCTATCAGCTGCCCAAAAAGCGGGGAAAGCAGGAAGACATCCTGACCATCGTCGACGCGCTCCTGAAAGACATGAAGGAGCGGCTCTACGGAGAAAAAAGCGCCTGAGACAGAAAGGGCTCTGAAGATGGCTGAAAGATGGCATATAGTTGGCATATGGACAGCCAGAAAGCTCTTCCCATGGCACTTTATGGCGGGATTTCTGTATTGAAGTGAGAGGACAAATTCGATATAATACTGAAATGTGTCTGCTTTGGGCATGGGTAGCCTGAAGTGGAAGTGACGGCTGACTGAAGGCTTCTGTATGGTCTCAGCCGCCGTTTCATGCAGATCTGTGGGAGATCTATGGAGGAGATTATGAGAAATACGTGGAAGAAAGCCCTGGCGCTCTGCCTGGGTGTGTGCCTGGGAGCTTCAGCGCTGGCAGGCTGCGGGAAGAAGGCAAACGCCGCGCCGATTGTTACGTTTGAGGGAGAGAAGATCGACAACGATCTGTTCACCTTTATGTTCCGCTATGAAGAAGGACAGTTTGATGAGATTTACGGAGCGATCCTGTCCAGCTATTATGGAGCGAATTCCGCCTGGAACCTGGATCTGATGGGGACAGGCAGCAACTATGGCGAGTCCTTCAAGCTGGAATTCCAGGATAAGTTTGAGAACTTCCTTCTGGCTGAGAAGCACGCGGCGGACTACGACCTGGCGCTGAGTGACGAGGAGAAGAAGAAGATCGGCGAGGTCGCCGATGACTTCCTGGCAAAGAACGACAAGGATACCCTCAAGTCCATGTGCGCGGAGAGGGATGTGGTTGTCCGGGCGCTGGAGCTTTATACGATCCAGAAGAAGGTGGAGAACGCTGTTTCCGCGGAGGTCGACACAGAGGTGTCCGATGACGAGGCTGCTCAGAAGAAGGTCTCTTACATCTGCTTCACACCGATGACCGGTGACGATGCGGAGGAGGAGACCGAGGCCCTGACCGAGTCTGACCTGGAAAATATGACTGAGGCTGAGATCACGCCGATGGCGGACGAGCCGGAGACGGCAGCGATCGAGGCGGAGTCTGAGAGCAAGACGGAAGCCAAGGACAAGAAAGAGAAAAAAGAGAGCAAGAAAGAGACCGAAGAAGAAAGCAAGAAAGAAACAAAAGAAGACAGCAAAAAAGAGACCAAAAAAGATACTAAAAAAGATAGCAAAAAAGATAGCAAAAAAGAGTCAAAAGCGAAAGAGACGGAGCTTTTGACCGAGGCCAGGGCTGTGGAAACAGAGCTTGTGACGGAAGCGAAGGCTGTGGAGACAGAAGCTGTGACCGAGGCTGAGACTGAGCCGGAGCAGATCGAGACTGAGTCCGAGGACCCGGAGCTTGTGAAGGCGAAGGAGAAGGCAAGAGCTGCTGCGCAGGAGATGCTGGATTACCTCCTGGATTCTGATGAGGACTTCTCGGAGTTCATGGACAGTGCTGAGGATATCGATGCGGGGATCACGACCGCCACGCTTTCCTTTGGCGAGGGGGACAGTTATCCGGACAGTGAGATCATCAAGGCCGTAAAGGATGTCGAGGACAACACCCTGATCGATCACCTGGTTGAGGGCAGCAATGGCTACTACTACCTGGTCTATGTCAATCAGAAGTTTGACAAGGAGGCCACGGAGCAGAAGAAGAAGGATATCATCGAAGACCGGAAGGATGAGGCTGTTCAGCAGAAGTACACCGACTGGAAGGAAGGTGTGGACTTTGTCGTAGATGACGAAGCATATGCGTCGATCTTATTCGACCGTCTGTACACAGCACCTGAAAGAGCAGAGGAAAACAGCACAGAGGCTGAGACGGAAGTGGAATCTTCCTTGATTCAGACTGAGGCGGAGACCGAAGCTGAATAAAAGAGCGACTGCCTGTGGCGCGCGGCTTTGAAAGAGCTATGCTGCAGCTGCCAGGGATCAGAAAAAGAAAATGCGAGGGGAACAGTGAAAGGAACACTGTTCCCCTTTGTCATCCTATGGTAGAATATCGGTA
>CADBUA010000127.1 GCA_902797665.1 uncultured Lachnospiraceae bacterium
CCGTACAGTTTCTGCCCCGGAAAAGACAGCATCTGTTTCCGTGTTCTGCGATTCCCTCAGATGCTAACATTCGCTCCGCGGGCCTGTCAAAGAATCAGCAGACGATCAGACAGGGGTTGGGAAGAATCCAGGAGAAAGCTATTTGTAAGTCCGGAGGGATCAGGCCTGAAGAAAGGCATCGTGAAGGACAGAGCCCACTGGATCCAGCTGCAGCGGCAGAAAGAGGATTCTTAGTTTTCATGATTTCAAATCTATCATCAAGAAATTTTTCTTAGATCCTGGGATTTTTACTTGCATTTTTGGAAATCTCGTACTATACTGCGCTTGTAAAGAACAGAAAGCCCTGAAAGCAGGCCGATTGATCCTGGAAAAGTCCGGATTCTCTGGCTTTTATAGGATTTTATAGACTTCTATAAACTTCTATGCGGCCTTAGGAAATGTTCCGGGGGCCGAGGGCGCTTTGAATGTCCACATGCCCGGATCGAGCTCTCACTTTTGGAAAGAACTCAGATGACACAGCTTTTGATGCTCGTGTCTGACAAAGGCTGACTGTGTGATCGGCAGGGAGATAGCATATACGGTTCAAGTGCCCGAAGCGGCACATTCTTTAAGGATTCAGAGATCCTAGATAGGAACAGGAGAGTCACCATGGCAAAAGCAAAGGATTCGAAATCAAAGGCAAAGGCGGACGCCGTCAAGGTATCTGCCATCGATGAGAAGCAGAAAGCCCTTACGGAAGCGATCTCCCGTATGGAGAAAAGCTACGGGGAAGGCATCGTGATGAAGCTCGGTGAAAAGAGCAGCATGCACGTGGAGGCTGCTCCGACCGACATCCTTTCCCTGGATCTCGCTCTGGGCGTTGGCGGCCTCCCCAAGGGCCGGGTCGTGGAGATCTACGGGCCGGAGTCCTCCGGAAAAACCACCTTCGCCCTGACCGCGGTTGCGGCGGTCCAGAGACGGGGCGGCATCGCCGGCTATATTGACGCAGAGCACGCCCTGGATCCAGTCTATGCCAAAAACATCGGCGTCGATATCGACAACCTCTACATCTCCCAGCCAGACAGTGGGGAGCAGGCTCTGGAGATCTGCGATACAATGGTCCGCTCCGGTGCCATTGACATCGTGGTCATTGATTCTGTGGCAGCCCTGACACCCAAGGCGGAGATCGACGGGGACATGGGGGAATCCCATGTAGGTCTCCAGGCCCGCATGATGAGCCAGGCACTCCGCAAACTGACCTCGGCCATCAGTCATACCCGCTGCATCGTGATCTTCATCAATCAGCTGCGCGAAAAGATCGGTGTCATGTTCGGAAACCCGGAAACCACCACCGGTGGCAAGGCGCTGAAGTTCTACGCTTCCGTCCGCCTGGACGTCCGCAGGGTCGAGGCCATCCGCCAGGGCGGGGAAGTCATTGGAAACCACACCCGCATCAAGGTCGTCAAGAATAAAGTTGCGCCGCCCTTCAAGGAGGCGGAGTTCGACATTATGTTCGGGTCCGGCATCAGCCGGAGCGGCGATGTGATTGATCTGGCGGCCAGTATCGATGTGATCAGAAAGGCTGGTGCCTGGTACTCCTACGAGGGCGAGCGGATCGGTCAGGGGCGCGAGAATGCCAAGGTCTACCTGGAACAGCACCCCGAAGTCATGGTGGAAGTCGAAAACAGGGTTCGGGAGCACTTCGGCGTAGGCGTGACGACAGATCACGATGAAAATCCGGTTAAGCTTCCGCCGGCAGACTTAAGCGCTCCGGTCTCTGAGCTCTCGTATGACAATCCGGATGATGCGAATGAAGAGGCTGAAAAGCTCTATGATGAAGCAGCGGAGAAGGCTGACCTGGAAGCTCAGTGGGCTTATGAGGCAGGCTGAAATTGAAGAAACTATCAGATTTTGCGATCTGTCAGATTAAAAAAGCTCCTGTCTTCAGACAGGAGCTTTTCTATACCGGGAATCATTTGAATCTGCCAGATGATTCATCAATAGATGCCCGTTTTCGCCCGAATGTCACAGCGTGCAGCTGTACAGAATCAGGAAAGCTGGCGCTTCGTGGATCTCTCAGAGCTTACCGGAAATGAATAAGCCGGCATAGTCTGAAGCCTTCCGGGCGGCATCTGCCGCCCCCTCTCCCTGGGCAATCTCATGGAGGAAAGCCCCGTCGAAGCTGTCTCCGGCGCCCAGCGTGGAGAGAACCTTCAGCGGTTTGATCGGAATCGTTATGCCTTCCGAAAGCTCTCCCTTCCCCAGCACCAGAATGGGCAGATGTCCATTGCGGGCTATGACTGTCCCCTCCTCTGTCATCTCCCAAATCTTCCGGGCGGCTTTCTCCTGCTCCCGGAAACCTGTGACCGGGAGAAATTCCTCCTCCCCGGAAAGGAGCACGATGTCTGAAAGAGAGAGCATCTCCTCACAGGCCTCCTTCCGGACGCCCACATATCCGTAGGACTCCGCGCGGACATTCAGGTCAAAGACAATCCTGGCGCCCCGCTCCTTCTGCCTTCTGACAAAGCTAAGAACCGCCTGATCATTTTCTTCATCGTCCAGAATCGCCATGCCGCTGGTGAAGAGAATATCCGCGTCAGGGATCCCTTCGAAGCTTCTCTCCGAAAAGCGCGGAAAGTCCGCCCAGGGCGGCACAAAGCAGAACATGGTCCGCTCTCCCCGCCCATCGAGAACAGCCACGCAGTAATTGTTGCTCTTTGCGGACGGTACGGCATAGTCCATGTCCACGCCAGCCTTTTCCATCTCGGAGCGGAGATATTGTCCCAGGTCATCCCCGCCCACCGGGGTCACCATGATGGGGCGGTCCCCGAGCTTTCCCAGCGTTCGGGCGACATTGGCCACGGATCCTCCGCACTGCATCGAGACATTCATCATCCCGGCCTTCTCCCCGGAAAGATCCGGGGAGGCCAGTATCTTCTGCATCTTCCCATAAGGAACGATCAAATCACAGCAGAGATCTCCCAGACATATGATATGCACCTTGACCCTCCAAAGAATGATACGCTTTCATGGTCTTTTTCAGCTTCAGGCAGCATCCCGCCCGTTCAATACCTGTGCGCGATCTCGCAGAAGGCTCGAACCCTTGGGATATTCTTTCGCACAAGAATCCCGTTCTCCTTGTCAGAAGTCTTGGTCAGAGAGTCAACGCCATCCGGATGGACCGCCTCGATGGCATCCGCCACGTTCTCCGGTCCAAGTCCCCCCGCCAGAATCACCGGCACGTTCACCGACTCCACGATCTCGCGGTCGATGTTCCAGTCATTTGTCACGCCGGCCGCGCCGACCCCTGGAACGGTTGTGGATACCGAGTCAAGGATCAGAATGTCCGCGTATTCCGCCTTCTGCTTCGCCTCCTCGATAGACGCACGCCCGGTGATGCCGACCGCTTCCATCAGTTTGACCCCGGGAATCTCCTTCCGGAGCCTTTCCGCGAAAGCCGGGCTCCCCTCAAAGTTGGCGCACAGATGAAGCACATCAGGCATCAGGGCCTTAGTCTGTGCCAGGACGGCATCCGCTGTGTACTCCACGGAAATCAGGACCTTCACCGCCTTGTCTCCGATCGCGTCAAACACAGCCTTTGCCTCCTCCTGGGTGATCGCGCAGGGGAACTTGCCGCCTGCCACACCGACCAGCAGCCCGATCCGGTCCGCCCCCGCATCGATGCAGGCAAGGGCTTCCTCAGCCGTCTGAATCGAGTAAATCTGCGTAATCATATCTATCCTCCTATCTTTTTGTTTCATCAACCATTTGAATTTGCCAAGTGTTTCACCGGTATATGCCCGCTCGCGCCAATTTCGTCGCAGATGCTCACGCTCGTGGGTTTAATTGTAGCTCTCCAGTCGCAGGCGCCTTCAGGCATTCGGCCGGGGCAAGGCTCCTACGCCCGCATTCAATGTGCGACTGGCCTTTTCTTTTGTAATGTATAACCTCGCTTTGCGCAGCAGGTGCGCAAAGCGGACTGGACAGTTCCATTCAATTAACCATGCATGACTTCACTCTGATAGTTCTGCCCGACATAGAGCTCCATTGAAAGAGGAGGGCAAGCCGCCCCGGATGCCCGCATATGTACCAGAGAGTCACGAGCATGCGCAGATTGGGGGGCTGCTGAAGTGCGAGCAGTAAAGCAGCCGCGTGCGTCTTTCTGGACGATCGTTATCTACCGCTGCGTGATAGACCCGCTCGGGGAGTGCCCGTTACATCTCCTGGCTCAGGAAGCTCCCCTCCTGCTTCCTGCTCCTTCTCACCCTGATAAACTTGCTGGCTGACTCCTCCAGGGCGTCCACATGACTGATGATGCCGATCTGCCTGCGGCCTCCGGAGAGGCTGCTCAGAACCTGCAGCATCTGGGCGAGACTCGCGCTGTCCAAAGAGCCGAAGCCCTCGTCGATGAACATCGTATCGATCTTCACGGTGCTGACATGACTCTGTACTGTGTCAGAAAGCCCAAGAGCCAGCGCCATCGAGGCCTGGAAACCCTCACCGCCGGAAAGGCTGCCGATTTCCCGAAGCTGTCCGGTCAGCGTGTCCTGCACCTGGATGCGGAAATCGGCATGCGCTGACTTGTGGACACCGGATGCCTCCTTATCATGAACCAGCTCATATTTGCCGCCGGTCATCTCTGTCAGGTAGTAACTCGCGTGCTGAAGCACTTCCTCGAAGGCACTGGAAAGGACATAGCCGTCAAAGGTTCTCTTCCCTCCGGCTCCGGTGCTTCCGTTCGCAACCTTCGAGAGGGCATCAATCCCCGCGAAAGCCTTCCGGATCGGGCGAAGTTTTTCTGAGACATCCCGGACAGTGTCCAGGGCATTCTGATGGCCCTGCCTGTGGAAGGCATTTACCTGGATCTTTGTGTCCAGATCTTTCAGCTCCTGGTCCATAGCAGAAAGGTCCTGGTCCAGCTTTCCAAGGTCCGTGAAGGCTGGATTTTTTTCCTGAAGCTCCAGGGTCCTGGCCTCGGTGTTCTTCAGACTGTTCAGGAAGTCATTCTGCTCCTTCTGTTTTCTGGACAGCCACACGTCGATCGCTTCCCCCCCGACCCGGTTTCTGGCCTCCCGGTAAGAGGCTTTATCTGTAAAACCAGCCTTTGAGATTCCCTCGATGAAGAGTGCTTTTTCCTCCTCTGCCTTCTCACGAAAGCTCTTAATCTGGAGCGTTTCCGTCTCCACCTGCCCGTCCAGGCTGCTCAGGCGGCGGCTCTCCTTCTCCAGGTTCTTTTCCGCCTTTTCTGAAGCCTCTTCCAGCGCCTTTGCCTGAGCTTCCCGCTCTTCCTTGGCCTTTATGGCCTCTTCCCGGTTTTTGAAAGTTACAAGGCCTGCTTTCTCGAGATCCTTCAGCAGGCTCTCCCGCCTCTCCCGGAACTTTTCCGCGTTGGCCCCCTTCTCTGCCAGCGTTTTGTCGGCTGCGCTAAAGCGCTCCACAGCCGCCTCTTTTTTCTTTGTGAGAAGCTCCCGCTCCTCCTGAAGCTTTTTCTTCCGGTTCTGCTTCGATTTTGCGCCCTTGACAGCCGCCTCTTTCTCTGAGACTTCCGCCTCAAGTCTCTCTTCCGCCTGGAGAAGACGCGAAGACAGCTTACGGTCCACCGTCCAGGGAGCCAACCCCGGAAGTGCCTCATTCAGCTGGGCCTCCAGGTTCTTTCTCCCCTCCTCAAAGCTCGTGCTGACCTCAGTCAGGTCATTCTGCTTCCGGGAGCATGCCTTCTGTGCCTTGTCACGCATCTTCCCGGCCGCGTCCAGTTCCTCCTTCCCTGGTGTCTCCGCCGTCGGGGCGGCAAAGGCCGGATGGTCCTCCCCGGACCTGAAGAAAGACCCGCAGACCGGGCAGACGGCCTCCCCCCTCTCCGAGAACTCTGCTTCAAGCTTCATCCCGAGAATTCCGGCATATCCGGCGAAATAGCGGCGCTGCACGTCTTCATATGCCTCAGAGGCCTCCCGCTCCGCGCATCTGGCCGCCTCGGCATCCCGGAAAGCCTTCTTGACCTTCTTTTCCAAAAGCAGCAGCGCTTCGACCCGGTCCAGATATCCGCTCTCCGGAGTGGTGAAGCGGTCCAGGTTTTTCTTCGCCTCCTCGTAAGTCATTCTGGCGTCCGCCAGCGTCTGGTCGATATCCTCCAGATCTTTCAGGGCGGTCTCGATCTCCAGAAGACGCGTCTGGGAAGCCTCCCGGACTTCTTCAGCCTCCTTCCGGTCCTGCAACGCGTCTGCCTCCTCCTGATATGTTTTCTTCAGGCTCTCAGAGGCAATCTGAAGTTCCTCGATCTTGTCAAGGTTCTCTCCGATTCTGCGGGCCTGGTCTGTCAACTGCAGAGAGGCCTCTTTCCGCTCAGGATTCTGCTCCTCGACTTCCCTTCTGGCCTTCTCCTCCGATTTCGCCGCCTCGGCACGCTTTTTCTGCGTCAGGAGGAGCTGCTTCTCAGCTCTGCTGAGGGTCTTTTCCGCCTCCTCCGCCCGCCTCTCCAGAGGCTCCACCTGATGCCAGGCCTTGCCGGTCTCCTCCATCTCCAGGGCTTCCCGGGCCATCTCAGACTTTCTCTCCTCAAGCTCCTGAAGGAGGCGCTTTTTCTGCTGAAGCTCCCGATATAGCTCGTTCTCCGCTTCCGCCTTGCCCCGGCTCTCCCTGAGCGCCCCCTGCTTTTTGGAAAGAAGTTCCTTTTCGGATGTCTGTTTTTCCGCCTCCGCCTGATCTTCTCCCAGGAGTTTTTCGAGATTTGCCTCCAGATCCGGATGTGCGGGCCCGTAGCGCGCTCTCTCACTTTCTTCCATCGACTCCGGCAGGAAGAAGGCGCTGCTCTTCAGGGCGTTCTCCACCCGGACTTCCTCCTCCTTCTGCCTCTGCAGGAGCTTTTTGGAGGCACAATCCAGGCAGTCCTGGAACATCTGATAGGGGGTGCTGTCGAAAAGCTCACCGAGGATCTCCTTCCTCCGGTCATCCTTCGCCTCCATGAAAGCCCGGAACTCCCCCTGGGCCAGCATCACGATCTGCCGAAACTGAGCGGCGTCCATATGGAGAATGCTCTCCACTTCCGCCGTGACTCTGCCTGAGCCGCTGGCACTGTTTGAGCCGCTGGCCTCTCCCCCGATCAACACCAGATCTGCGGAAAACCTCGGTTCCCCATAGCCCCCGCTTTTCTTCCTGGGAAAGCGGATCGAACGCTGAACCTGATAGCGCTTCCCATTCTCTTCGAAAACAAGCTTTACCACCGTGGGGGTGCTCAGTTCCGCGAATCCACTGTGGACCATGCTCTTGTCCCGGGTCGCCCCCCGCTCCGCGGTACTCTCCTTCGACGGCTTCGCGCTGACCTCCTCAAAGAGGGCAAACATGACCGCGTCAAAGATCGTGGTCTTCCCTGCCCCTGTTGGACCACAGATCACATAGATCCCGCTGCCGAACGCTTCAAAGTCGATCCTGGCCGTCTCCTTGTAGGAGCCAAAGGCCGTCATTTCCAGTGAGATCGGTTTCATGCCTCTACCTCCCGGGCTTTCGCCCCCCTCAG
>CADBUA010000128.1 GCA_902797665.1 uncultured Lachnospiraceae bacterium
CATGCCTTTGGCGGAGCAGAGTGGGCGGTCCGGGATCCGGCAGTATTGCGGGGAACTACAGTAAGCAGTGATAATTACTGGAAGGGCAGGCACGGTCATGAAAACGCCCTGAAGATGATCGAGACCTATCAATGTCCCGATCCCTACGTGGCGACAGAGATGGAAGATTCTGCAGCAGCCCGCGCAGTGGAGCGGATGGGACTTCTGGACCGCTGCATCATCATCCGGGACAGCGTGAATATGGATGTGTTCATGCTGGGCGCAAGCCCGGAAAGCCTTTGGGGAGGCGCAGAAGAGCAGCACCTGACGGATGAAGACAGTGTTGAAGCGGCAGATATTTTCGCAACTGCCATGAACAACAATTTCCAGGCAGGCCGGATCATCATCGACAGGATTCTGGACGGCAGTTTTTGAGACAAAGATCATGCTTGTATCCAGGATACACGAATCCTTCAAGGGAGTCAGACAAAACTGGGCATGCCTGGCATGCATCTGGGGATCCCTATGCCTTCCTGACCGCTCCGAAGGGATGCTCCGAACCGCAATCCAGCGGCCAGGCTCAGAAACACATGCAAAGATCTCTCGTGTTTCCCTTTGAGCCCGCTAAGGAATCCCATCCCCAGCGGCGTGCGGAAATTCAGAAACAGGCATCCTCTGGCAGTGTTTGCCTCGACAGGAATACTCAGGCGAATGGGGATATTGATATTGACATTGATATTGATGGTGATGCTGATATTGGTGCTGATGTTGGTGATGGTGATGGAGACAGGGAGATGTTAAGACTTCAGGCTGTTCAGGACAAAGACAGAGATCTGCTCTGGAATATCAACCAGAAATACCTGGTAGAGATGACAGATTTCTATGCGGATCGGATGGACCAGGAAGGAAATTATCACTATGGACATTTTGAGGATTACTTCACGGATCCAAAACGGGAAGCATATTTTATTTACCATGACAGTGTCTTAGTCGGGTTTGCGATGCTCTGCCCGTACTCCAACATTGGCCAAAAACCGGACTATTCCATGGCGGAGTTCACCATATTTCCCTCATTCCGGAGGAATCACTTTGCCTTTGATGCAGCGGCGATGATTCTGGACAGACATCCGGGAAAGTGGGAGATCAAGTACAACGAGAAAAACCACGGAGCAAAGAAGCTTTGGCATATGGTCTCTGCCCCATACAAGCCAGCGCTGTATCATCTGAATGAATCTGAGAGGGTCCTTTCGTTTGTGCTTCCGGAAGACTCCGGAATGCAGCTTGAACTCTCAGATCATGAGTGGCCTTTTGAATACACGGACCATGAAAGGACCATCGCGAGAGCTGTTGTCTTTGATGAGGAAGGCTGGCTCTATTTTGTGCGGGCTGAACGCGATGATGAATTTGGCAAATGCACCCTGATTGAGACTTCCGGAGGGGGCGTAGAGACAGGGGAAGATCTTCAGGCGGCGGTCAGACGGGAACTCAGGGAGGAACTGGGCGCAGAGGTGGAGGTAATAGAGAAAATAGGATTTGTCAGCGACTATTACAATCTGATTCACCGGCATAATCTGAACCACTATTATCTCTGCAGGGTCAGATCCTTCGGGCAGAAGAAGCTGACAGAGGACGAGAGAGAGGACTTTCACCTGTCCACACTGAAGCTGAGCTGTCAAGAGGCCGAAGTGCTTTATGAAAAGCAGAAGACAAACAGGCTGGGAAGACTGATTTCCAACAGAGAACTACCGATCCTCAGAAAAGCGAAGGAGTTGATCGAAAATGCAATTCGGGATGCCGACACTCATTGAAAACCGGACACTGGAAGATAACGCTTCACTTTGCCGAAGCCTTGGCCTTCAGTTCATTGAATTGAACATGAACTTTCCGGAGTATCAGGCTGACCAGCTGAAACGGACCGATGATCTGATTCAGATCGCGCATAAGGCAGGCATCTACTATACCATCCATCTGGATGAAAACCTGAACATTGCCGATTTCAATCATCTGGTCTCGGAGGCTTATCTGGAGACTGTTCATCAGTCGATTGAAGTTTCAAAAGAACTCCTCTGCCTGAGAGACCGATATGGGGACATCAGCCAGCCCCTCATCCTGAACATGCATATGAATCACGGGATCCATATCACGCTGCCGGAGCGGAAGGTACAGATGTATGAACGTGATTTCGACGTTTATATGCAGTCTTTTATAGTGTTCCGATCAAAGTGTGAAGCGTGGATCGGGGACAGGGATCTGGCGATTGCCATTGAAAATACAGATGGCTTCAGGAGCTATGAGAAAAAAGCCATCGAATACCTCCTGGAGAGCCCGAAGTTTGGCCTGACCTGGGATATCGGGCACTCAAAAGCATCCGGAGAGAAGGATCTTCCATTTCTCCAAGCACACAGAGAAGAGCTGATCCATTTCCATATTCATGACGGATCCGAAAAGCCACCCAGAAATCACCTGGCACTGGGCGACGGAGAGATTGATCTTGCAGCGAGACTGAAGCTGGCAGAGATGAGGAATGCCAGGTGCGTACTGGAAACCAAAACCATAGAGGCGCTGAAAAAGTCAGCCGCATGGCTGAGAAAACAGGGCTGCAGGATATGACTGGGGGAGCAGAGCAGCATAGCCTGGGAAGCATTCGGATCTGCCAGCTGCTCCTGTGGGATATGCCCGCGCGCTTTTTTTCGCAGAATCTACAAATCGCGGCCCGTTCATGCTCATGCCGCTGAAAGCGCCATAAAAATCTTCAGTGTCATCGAGTCTTTATTGTATCCCTGCAGCACTATTTCC
>CADBUA010000129.1 GCA_902797665.1 uncultured Lachnospiraceae bacterium
TCCATCCGGCACTTCCCTGTGAGAACACAAATGCCTTGTCTATGATGACCTCAGCATCAAAAGCCATCACTATGTATTAATCATTAATCATTATGATGTGTTTCAATGTGTTTTTTGCAAATATAGTTTCATTTATATGCCTGTGTGTTTTTATTTGGCAGACCATTCCATTCTTTGATCTCCCTTCAAAATATGTTCCACATTTCAAAGATGCTTTTCTTAGCAGATCGCAATGCTCAGGGACTTCCATGATTGATTCGAAACAGGGCTTATGTTATCACGCGCTTTCTGTTAGGATAGATCCGCGAGCTTGAGCGTTTGCGAAGCAACTGGCAAGGGGCCCCTTCGCAGATCCTGCTGTGTGCATGAAAGAGATGATGCGCTGTCAGAGGAAGGAAATGAAAAAGAGGTCAGACAGGAATCAAAAGAGAATCATTCAACAGAGTGGCAAAGCGCGCAGAATCAGTCTCATTTCCTTGCATCAGAAGGGTTCCTTTCCGGGCTTTTCCATCGGGAAAGCGGAGGCTCCGCTACACTCCGTCTGAAATCATGGAGGATGATCATGGCAAAAATAAAATCACAGAACTTTACGGAAGGGCCCATTCTGAAGATGCTGGCATCCTTTGCGCTTCCAGTCCTCTTCGCCCTGTTTCTCCAGTCCCTTTATGGCGCGGTGGATCTTCTGGTGGTCGGACAGTTCGCCTCCCCCAAAGATGTGTCAGCGGTCTCAACCGGCTCCCAGATCCTGCATACACTGACCAACCTGATTGCCAGTTTTTCCATGGGGACCACCATCCTCCTCGGGCAGAAAATCGGTGAGGGCAACAGCAGAGAAGGGGGGAAGATCATTGGCGCGAGCATCTGGCTGTTCACCATACTGGGCCTTCTGATGACCTTCCTCACAGTCTTCGGAGCCCCTTTCTTCGCCTGCATCATGAACGCACCGGAAGAAGCATTCTCCGCCACTGTCCATTACATCCGGATATGCGGTGCTGGCCTTCTCGTGATCATCGCCTACAACCTGATCGGCAGTATCTTCCGAGGGCTGGGAGATTCGACAACGCCCCTCTATACGGTGGCCATCGCCGCGGTGATCAACATCTTCGGGGATCTGTTCCTTGTCGCGGTGCTTCATCTCGGCGCTGAGGGTGCCGCAATCGCCACCGTCCTCGCCCAGATGGTCTCCGTCCTCTGCTCCCTCCTTCTGATCCGGAAGCAGAAGCTCCCCTTCACCTTCGACCGGAAGGACATCCGGCTGGCGTCTCTGATCTGTCGGAAGATCATAACCCTCGGTCTTCCCTTGGCCCTCTCAGACTTTCTGGTCGGGCTCTCTTTCCTGATCATCCTGTCCATCGTCAATTCCCTGGGTCTTCTGGCCTCGGCAGGAGTCGGCGTGGCGGAGAAGGTCTGCGCTTTCATCATGCTGGTGGCCGCCGCTTTCAGTCAGTCCATGGCCGCCTTTGTGGCCCAGAATACCGGGGCAGGAAAGCCAGAGCGGTCCCTGAAGGCCCTCCGCGCAGGTATCGCGATGTCCCTCGCAGCCGGGGTCTTCATGGGCTGGCTCACTTTCTTCCACGGTGACGCGCTGGCCGGGTTCTTTTCCCGGGATCCTGAGGTCGTCTCCACGGCCTGGGAATACCTGAAGGCCTACGCGATCGACTGTCTCCTGACCAGTTTCCTCTTCTGCTTCATCGGTTTTTTCAACGGAGTCGGGCAGACCCGCTTTGTGATGCTCCAGGGGATCATCGGCGCCTTTGGTGTCCGGGTCCCGGTGTCCTTCCTCATGAGCAGAATGACCCCGGTCTCCATCTTCCACATCGGCCTGGCGACTCCCGCCTCTTCAAGCATTCAGATCATCCTCTGCTTCGCTGCTTTACACTTTTACAGGAAAAAGCAGAAAAGCCCGCTAAGAATCACCGAAGAGCCTGCCCTCTAAATGACAGAAATGAGTGTTTTTGCCAGTGCTTATCCTCGTGATAAAACAATCAGGGAGACTGTGATGCCGCAGCGTCACTGGTCTCCCTGAAGGACTGGTTTGATCGATGTCCGCCATCCGTAAGCCCATACCTCCCGGATCGATACGGATGTGTACCCGCGAGCGCGAGAATCTGCGACAAAATTGGAGGGTGCGGGCATATACCGGTGAAACAGCTGGCAGATTCGAATGGTTTCCGGTATATCGCAGCCCGCCAGGCCTTTGCTTTTGAACTGCATGACCTCGCCCGGCGGCAAGTGGCCAAAGCGGACTGGACAGTTACAATATTTCCGTCATGTTTGCAATCACGCTGCATACATGGTTTCGATCGCGTTTTTGAGCAGTGAAACAATCTCTCTCAACTGTCCTGATCTGTGCCTGGTCTCCTGCCGGAATTCCAGGTCCCCTGGCAGAGAAACGGCTTTCTCTGCCTCACCCATTCAGCCTGAAAGCCGTTTCCAGAGCCTGCTTCTTCCAGGCTTCATGAAGGAGAGACGCCCATCATTCAGACAGATCCCACCTCCCGCTCAAGCTGATAAAGTCTGTCCAGAAGAGACTGGACACTTGCAGATGCGCTGCGCATGCGCTGGATCAGTTCCTTGATCCGGCGCTGGACCAGGAGATCCACAAAAATGCTGTCGACAAAGATATCCACAAATCTCGTCAAA
>CADBUA010000130.1 GCA_902797665.1 uncultured Lachnospiraceae bacterium
CGCGGGCATATCCGCCCACGCATCTGGAAAATCCGAATGCTTCCCGGTTAATACGAAAGGCACTTAGGATTTGCCTGAGGCGAATCGTCCGTGCCTCTGCATATACCGCGGCCCCGGATGATAGCTGACAGATTCTCCTGGCCGCGAGTATAGAAAGAGATCAAAGGACTCATGGGATCAAAATGGAGTGGGAATAGGATGGGAGTCATAGCAGAAATGAAGCCTGGAAAGAAACTGGCTGCCTGTTTGAGCGGACTTTTGATTGCGGGTATGATGCTGTCCGGGCACGTTGCCTTTGCGGAGGAGATGAAAGATCTGAACCCGATCTCCTACTATGGGGAGGTAAAGGCTGACAGAGCGTATCAGTTTGAGCTGGTTGTCAAGTCCTTTCAGGCGAGCTACTGGCAGGCTGTACGTCTTGGCATGGAGGAGGCGGCAAAGGAGCTGGGTGTTTCCATCAATGTGGTCGGCCCCGGAAGTGAGAGCAACATCGCGGAGCAGATGACCATGCTTCAGATGGCAGTGGACGCGAAACCGGACGGCATTGGCATGGCCGTGGTGGACAATCAGGCGGTTGGAAGCATTCTGGCGAACGCTCAAAGCAGCGGCATTCCGGTGATAGCCTATGATTCGGATGTGACGAATGCGCCGGAGGGTTCAGTTCTCTGTCTGGTCGCCACGGACAACTATGCCGCGGGGGAACTGGCCGCGGAGAAACTTTACCCGATGCTGAAAGACCGGATTGCCGGAGCCGCGTCGCCCGTGCGAATCGGGGAAATCAACCAGGACCGGCTTGGCAAAAGTATTGAGCAGCGCGGACTGGGATTTCTCGACCGGATCGCCTCCCTGGCGGAAGAGGATGGGTACAAGTGCGCTGTTGTGGGAGATGATTGGTATCGGGATCGGGTGAAGGCGCCAGGGGATGAGAAGGAGGCGGATATCCTCCTCGAGGTGGCTGTTCCTGCCCAGACCTCCATTGAACTTGCCGCAAACTGCGCTCTGGGGATTCTGAAAAAGAACGACACCATCGCCATCTTCGGCTCCAACCAGGTTGTCGCGGAGGCAATCCTCCAGGCGAACGCGTCCGTGAAGGTGATTGGGACGGGGGAGGACCAGATCCTTGGTGCTGCCTTTGACGCGGGGTACGCAGTCAAGGCCGCTGTCCGGAACGGGGTGTTTGTGGGATCTGTTGCCCAGTCCCCGGAGCTGATCGGAAAGCTGACCGTACAGGCCCTGACCGCTGCGGCCAACGGGGAAGAATTGACGGACATCAGGATTCCCGGCTTCTGGTTTGATCTTTCAAACATTGATGATGAAGAGATGGCTGTGAACCTGTATGATTAACATAGAAGTATCTGTCCAGTCGCAAGCGTCTGTGCAGGTATGAGGAGGGGCGCAGGCTGCTGTCGCCGCCAAAAATATGCGTCCGCCCTTTGCTTTTCTTCTATTCCTTCACGCTTTGCGCAGCAGGTGCGCAAAGCTGACTGGAAAGTTACAGATAAAATGACAAAATGACTGACTGAGCAAAGAGGAATTATGAACTTACTTGCGTATTTAATTGACTGGAAGAATGACCTCAGGCCTACGCTTTTTGTCCGGGAAACCATGTGCCGTGCGAACATGACGGTTGGCATACCGACCACGATTTTTGCTGTCATCATGTCCTTTGTTCTCTGCTTCCGGAACTATGGATTCATCAAAGCCTATTATCCGCCGGGGCAGATCAGCCTCAGGGTGGGGGTTACGATCTATCTGGCAGTGTCCGGGATAGCCTATTTCGCGGTGTGTGTCTACTCCTACATGAAAAAGCGCATCTTTCTCAGGGCCGCGGAGCTGGCAAACTATCTGTTTTCCATTGCCTGCCTCTGCTTTGGAGTCTATCTCACGGTCATGGATTACCGGATCCAGAACCAGATGTACGGCTTTTTCCTGGCGGCGCTCTGGGTGTTCGCGATGCTGTATGAGCATCCCGTTTTCTCATCGCTGCTGTGGGCGGCTGCTTACATTCTCCTGGTCTGGCGTTTGGGGGCTGAGAACGTTCTCACAGACTCGGTCCGGCAGCTCGTGATGGTCATTGGCTTCATGATGCTGGGGGTCAGCTTTCACCGCTATTACATCATGCTTTACACCGCAAAGCAGGAAAAGCTTCTGCAGGAGCAGAATGAGCACATTCTGCAACAGGCGCGGGTGGATGGCCTGACTGGCCTATGGAACCGCCATGAGCTGAGGGCCAGGTTCGACAGCTTCACCGGGAAATTCCTGTGTGTTCTGATCACGGACATTGACAACTTCAAGTATTTCAACGACACCTACGGGCATGATGCCGGGGATAGTGTTCTTCTTGAGATTGCCAACCGCCTCAGACAGGTTTTTGGATGGGAATCCTGTTACCGCTATGGCGGGGACGAGTTTCTTGTGATTGTTCCCAGCAGAGACCCGGAGGCTTTTCGCAAGGATTGTGAGGCCTGGGGGGCGGGGGATAAACGGCTTCGGCTGGAGGATGGAGCTGTCCGCGTGAACTGCTCGGGCGGGTTCTCTTATGGATATGTGGAGGAGCTTTCCGGGATCCGGGATCTGATCCGCTTCGCGGATTTGATGCTGTATCAGGTGAAGGAATCCGGAAAGGGCAGGATTCAGGGAGATCAGTTTGATCTCCAGTTCTACCGGGAAGCGCAGAAAGAGATGGATAAGCACAGAGATCGCTTTGCTGCCAGGGACGCGGAGGAAGAGCAGATCTTTTGACCCAAAGGCGCACATCTGGGAAGATACCTGAGAATTCTGGCTGTCCTGCCGCAAGCTCTGATCCAGCGAGGAGGCCGGGTACAGGTTCCTGCCGCCGCATTGAAAGTGCGCCCGGCCGTTGCTTTTGAACGGTATGACCTCACCCGGCGACAAGCGGCAAAGCGGACTGGAGAGCTTCCGAGAATTCAATTTTGCCTTTTTGGAGGAAATAGAAGGGGCTAATGGGCCCCTTTGTCCCTGGAAGGACATTCCCTGAAGATGCATGATATCCCTATGAACGAGAACGAACCTTTTGGAAGCTGGAGGCTTGTGTGCGGTCCGTGGAGAAAGATCATCCGGCCGGAGAAGGCTGAGGTTCAGGTTCAGGCTGATCGGACTCTCAGGATCCGAAAATGAGGCTGCAATCGCTGAGGCCATACGAGGGAAGGAGAA